>JAFSTJ010000419.1 GCA_017450525.1 Victivallales bacterium
ACCTGCTTCAAAGCATGCCCAATGCAGTGAGAATTGACGAGACAGGCGACGAGCCAAAGGCATTCTGGAACACACAGCCTCCACGCCAGACCAGGTATTCCAAAAACGAGGTTGCCAACCAGGATTTGGCAAACCTGCCATTGGAAGAGTACATGCATACCACACGCTGGTACATAACTGACGGGCCTATAAGAGAGGCCGTTCTCACAAATATATTCAACGTTCTTTCCACGGCAGAACACCTGATTTCCAGCGAAGACCTTCGCGAAATGACCGCGACTGGAGACTTGGCGGTGGAGGACAAGGAATGGCAGGGCACAATCTACTCCCTGGTTTGCGGAGCATGCCTCTGGCAGAAGCCTGAAAACAGCGATGTGCCAGTACATCTGCACAAACTGTCCCTCTTCAAGAACATAGAGAACATGGAAGATTTCCTGCTGGGATATTATGTCAGCCTCTTCCACAAGGCATACATGCACAGGCCTGACCTGAATCCACAAACCATGGCTGAACTCATGCATCCAGAAGCACCTGAACAGCACCTGCCTCTGTTTGAAAAGGTCTATGCTGAAATCAGCAGTAGGACAAAATGAGCGAGGCACCCCTGCCCTATACATATTCCTGCGCAAAAGAGGCAATTGTCTCTCTTAAGCCAGGCGTGCTCGAGGCCTTCGCCGAATGTGCAAAGCAATACCGCACAAAGACAGGCCAGGCATTGGAGATTACATCGGCAAGGCGCAGTCTGAGGCATTGCGCACAGTTGATGAACGCTTTCAGCAAGGAACAACTGGAGGCGATGTACTGCCGCAATGGCTATCCCAGTTACATCAGGGAAATTGTGCAGGCTAGAAGCAAAATGGGGCGGGCGTTGACTGATGACGAGGCCTACCAGATACTTTGCCACAGGAGCGAGGGCTACATATCGGCACACCTTTATGGCGCAGCAATAGACATTGCCTCTGAAGGACTTGCCGACAAGGCATTGCTATTGGAACTTCTGGCAAAAGCGGGCTTCCGCACATTGGACGAAACTAATTTGGGAATACGCTGCATTCACGCCACATTCAGCGGAATTGCGGCAGAAATAATCAAGGAGTAAAAATGTATTCAGAACAGAACAACGACTCAAAGAGAATCAGTTATTGCCTGGGACTGGACGTGGCAGCACGCATGATGCATACGCCATTTGACTTTGACAAGGACGCTTTCCTGGATGCGGTCGGCACCATGCTCAATGGGAAAAGACCCGATGTCACACAGGAGGAGTTCGAAAAGCAGATGGATAAGTTCAGCAAGATACTCCAGGACGCCAAGTCACAGCATGACGCCTCAAACGAGAAGACTTCTCAGGAAGGCACTGCATTCCGTGCAGAATACGAGAAGGGCGAAAATGTGAAGAAGACTGCTTCAGGACTGCTGTACAAGGTGCTGGTGGAAGGCACAGGCAAGGCGCCAAAGGCAAGCGATACAGTCAGGGTCCACTATGAAGGCAAACTCATCAGCGGCAAGGTATTCGATTCATCCTACCAGCGCAACGAGCCAACTGAATTCCCATTGAATGGCGTGATACCTGGCTGGACAGAAGGCTTGCAACTGGCAAAGGAAGGCGGCAAGCTGGAACTGGTCATTCCTCCTGAACTGGCATACGGCAAGACAGGCGCAGGCTCGGTAATCCCTCCAGAGGCAACTCTCATTTTCACAGTGGAACTTATCAAGGTATTGTAAGGCAATGTCAGCAGAAATAATTGACGGAAAGAAACTGGCCGCACAATTCAGGGCGGAACTCAAGGAAAAAGTCGCAAAACTCACGGCAGAAGGCACCGTACCTGGCCTGGCGGTCATCCTGGTGGGAGACAATCCCGCATCACGCTCGTACGTTACAGCAAAGGAAAAGGCCTGCGCTGAAATAGGCATTTATTCCAGTGACAACAGGTTGCCTGAAAATACCACCCAGGATGAACTGCTGGCGCTGATTGAACGCCTGAACAACGATGACAAGATTCACGGCATTCTGGTGCAATTGCCTTTGCCAAAACATATTGACGAGGACAAGGTCCTGCTGGCAATCAGACCAGAAAAGGACGTGGACGGTTTCCACCCCGTAAACGTAGGCAAAATGGTAATCGGCCAGGATGCCTTCCTGCCATGCACACCCCACGGTGTGGTGCAGATGCTGCTGCGCAATGGAGTGAAACTGGACGGGGCCAACGTGGTCGTCGTAGGGCGCAGCAACATCGTTGGCAAGCCACTCGCCAACCTTCTCATCCAAAAGGCAGCGACTGGAAATGCCACTGTCACCTTGTGCCATACGCACACCAAGGACCTGGCACACTTCACTCGCCAGGCGGACATTGTCATCGCCGCCGCCGGCCGCCCAAACACCATCACTGCGGACATGATACGCGAGGGCGCCGTTGTCATCGACGTGGGCGTGAACCGCGTTGAGGCAGACACGCCCAAGGGATACAAGCTGGTTGGGGATGTAGACTTTGACGGCGTGAAGGAAAAGGCGTCCCTGCTCACACCTGTACCAGGCGGCGTTGGCCCAATGACCATCACAATGCTGCTGTTCAACACAGTGCAGGCAGCAGACAACTTTGCCCACAGCAAAAAATGAGTTATGCTGACATTCCAACCAAGCGCATAGAGGCGCACTCTCGCATCTGCGCATCTGCGACGCTCTTGCTGCTGCGCCAGATAATTTGCGAAAACAAGGCGGCGGACAGGTGTCTCTCAACATTTCTGCGTCAGAATCACCAGTTCGGCTCCAGGGACAGGCGCATCATCAGCGAAACTCTGTTCTCCCTCCTGCGCTGGTGGGGATGGCTGAAATATCTTCTACCAGAAAACTGGGAAACGGCTACAGAGGAAGAAGGCAACTCCCTACCTAAGGCAGACGAATTCTACGCCTGTTTTGCCGCAGCTTGGCTGTTGGAAGGCAGGCAGGAACTGCCGCCTTCGGCCTCCCGGTGGTTGCACAAGTCAGGCGTCACGGGACCAGATATTCCAGTCCTGCCGCCCGCTGCCGACCTGGCCTCGCGCCGCAAATGTCTCAGGGCATTCTTCCCAGAGGAAATGCCTGCATTGACATTGGAAAGGCTTCTGCCTGAATGGAGCCTGCCATTAATTGAATGTCCCGAGGACATCAAGAAACTTATTGGCTGGTTGCAGCAAAGGCCGCCGCTCTGGCTGCGTGCCCAAACCAACGATATCGACAGGATTGTGGGCGAGTTCACACGCAATGATGTGAAACTAACAAGGCATAATCTTATGCCGCACGCGTTGCACACAAACTTCGCGGGCGTCAACATAAAGCAGACAGAGGCGTTCCTGGCTGGCAAAATCGAGGTGCAGGACATTGCTTCACAGGCGGTCGCCCTTGTCGCCGCACCGCAGCCAGGCCAGCATTGGTGGGACTGCTGCGCTGGCGCAGGTGGCAAGACCTTGCACCTGGCATGGCTCATGAAGGGCAAGGGACGTGTGCTGGCCTCTGACAAGCGCGGCTTCAAACTGGAGGAACTCCGTACACGCGCAAGACGTTGCAATCTCAGCAACATCTACTGCAAGGAATGGCTGGGCATCGAAGTCAAATCATACGCAAACCTGTTCCATGGTGTATTGGTGGACGTGCCGTGCTCATGCTCTGGAACCTGGCGTAGAAACCCTGACTTGCGCTGGACCACGGACGGCAACAGCATCGCGGAACGCGCACAACTGCAGCGGCAACTGCTGGAAAACGCATCCAAAGCAGTGGCACCAGGCGGAACTCTGGTGTACTCCACATGTTCCATGTTCCGCCAGGAAAACCAGGATGTAGTGCTTGCTTTCATCGCAGAACACCCAGACTTCAGCCTACAGCCCTTCGCCTCCCCCATCACTGGCGAAGAAACTGACGGCATGATGATGACCTGGCCATGGCATGCCGACTGCGATGCCATGTTCGTCGCAAAACTCACCAAGACGCACGCCTAGACATTACAGTAATTCTCTTGGCTTGTTCCCGCTAAGGCAACCTGAGTGGGCGCCGCCTCGGCGCCAACACAAAAACAAGGCACAAAAATGACAACAGTAAAATACAGAATGGCTGATGGCGCAGCAGATCTGGCGCCCGCCAAGGCGCATGCCGACGATGCGGCTTACGACCTGCGCGCAAACGCAAATATGAGCATTGCCCCACATGCTGCGGCATTGGTGCCGACAGGCCTGTTTTTGGAACTGCCAGTTGGCTATGAGGCGCAGGTACGTCCTCGCAGCGGGCTGGCGCTGAAGAAGATGGTGACTGTATTGAATTCCCCTGGCACAATAGATGCAGGCTACAGGGGCGAAGTCGGTGTAATCTTGATTAACCACAGCGATGTGCCATTTGACATAAGCAGGGGTGATAGAATCGCGCAAATGGTAATACAATGCCTCTCGCAAGTGGAACTTGAACCTGCGGCAGAACTGTCTTCAACAGAGCGAGGCGCAGGTGGATTTGGCAGCACAGGCGTACACAACTGATGTCAGAGGCAGATAACAAATCCAAATCCTTCCTGCAACTGATTTTCGATGAGATAAGGAAGATTTTCACTGGCAAAGCGTCGCAAGTGGAAAAAGAGGAGGATATTCCCACGCCTCCGCCCCAGCCAGTTTCCAACCCCAAGCCAATTCCACAGCCAGTTCCACAGGCGGCTTCAGAATCTGAAAAGCCAAAGGATACACAGGAAGAACAGCCTGCAGTAAGTAGTTCTGAAGACAGGCTCAATGCCATGTTCAGCAACAAGATGCAGGCCAGGGACATGCGCAAGAAGAACGCCGTTCGCAAAGGCGAGCTTCTCCACAAGAAGCAGGCGGAGCTGGATGCACAGGAGCCATTGGAAGAAGATGATGACGATGACTTTATCGGCTTGCCACGCCCAAGAGAAGGCGAGACCTTCCAGTTGCCGCCGCTGTCCATCTTCGAGTCAGTGGATGAAAAGCACCAGGCAAACCAGGAGGAAATCCAGCAGAAGCGCGAATATATACAGGACTGTCTGGACAGTTTCCTTGTGGATGCCGATGTTGGGGACGCCATTCGTGGACCACGCGTCACCATGTACAAAGTTCATGTGGCGGACGGTGTCATGGTCAGCAATGTCACCAAGTACGAGGACGAAATAAGAATGCGCCTCTCCGCCGAGACCTTGCGCATTCTCGCACCAGTGCCTGGCTATGATTATATCGGCATCGAGGTGCCCAATGATGTGGCAGATACGGTACGTTGCGGCTCGATTCTCGCCTCCAGCACATGGAACAACTCAC
>JAFSTJ010000420.1 GCA_017450525.1 Victivallales bacterium
GTATGGGTGGACAAGGAGGATTTCATACGCATTATTGACTCAGATCCATTTGCCACAGGCGCACGCTGGCAACTTGAATACGATCGATTGTTCAATCGCATAATTGACAACTCCAAGATTCTTGAGACAACGGGAATGAGGCAAGATGAACTTATGCCGCTGTACAAAGGTCTTGAATATGAGATTGGCCGTTGCCCAAAGGATACAGTCTGGCCTGAATGCAGGCCTGCTATGGACGAATACCTCAGGCAGCATGGCTATTGAAGCCACGATGAGTGCTACTTCATCTGCTCCAGCACAATCTTAGACAAATGCAGATGCCCAGCCGTTGACAAATGCACGCCATCGGGACGGAAATAGGACGCCTTGTTTTCCAGTGCCGAGAATGGCGTGTATATGTCAAGGTATGACAGGCCACGTTCGGCGCATATTTGCTTTACTGTCCGATTGTAATCTTCCACAAAGGCTGGTATTCCAAAGCGGTAGTGGAATGTTGCCTTGTTTTTGTCATTGATTTCCTGTGGCGTGGATATTCCAGAGAATATGGTGATAGGCGCATTTGTGTGCTTGGATATTTCGTCAATGATTGTTTTGAAGCTGGATTTGACATTTCCAATGGCGACTTGAGGTTTTGCATATTTGTCCTTCTCGAAGGAGACAGTGTCATTTTGGCCCACGAAAATTATGACATTATCGTATTTTCTGCTCCAGATGTCCTCATACATTTCATCCCTGTAGTATGCTCTTTTGGAAGTTAGCCGTTGCGCCAGTTTGGGGCAATGGTCTCCACCGCAGGCGAGGTTGTAGAATCTGACCTTTTCTCCCAGCAGTCCTTGAATTATGTCAACCCAGTTATGACCACGTGAATAGTCGCTTAGCGAATCTCCAAGAACAAGCACATTGCCCTTGAGTGAGGATTTTGCTGCGGCATTTTTCAACGAACTTATTTCATTTTGGGAGAGCACAAGCACATCCTTGGGCAAAGAAAAACCGCCTATTGTGAGGATGAGGCGGTGCAGCCCAGGCTTAGGTGGTTCTGGTAAAGTGAAACATGCTTTGCCAGCAATTGTCTCCGCTGGAAACACCCTTGATTCCCTGAATGTGTCCGACCAGAGGAATTGGCCTTTTGCGTTCAGTGGATAGACATTGTAGGTTTGCTCGGGCAGCGTTTCCCCTTGTGGAACCAGAAGCGTCCCTGGGCTTGCTGAGATTTTTATGGCGTCATCCCACTTTGCAAGTATTTCCAGATCATCAATGAATAACTCCGTCCCCTCTGTCAGCAGTCTTACAAGAAAGAGTGGTCTGTCCAACGGGATGGTGGAGAAATCGAAATCGTAGGAGATGTGGTTCCATTCCTGGCTTAGCATTATGCTTTGCTTCCAGAGACCTTCCTTCTTGCCGCAGCCTTCCAGGTCGAACTGGCAGGCGAAACCAAATGACACCTTGCCCTTGCCGCGTATCTTTGCCTTCACAAGATAATGCGTGCCGCCAGGAAATTGCTTGCAGCGCAGTATGGTGAACGGCTGTGCGCTTGTCTTGCCTGGCTTCAATTTCAGGCATAGCGCACCTTCTTGCAAGGTGGCCACAGCGCTTGCGCCTACTGTAAATGCGCCCACCCCGTATCCAGTTTCATTCCGCGTCTCAAAGTCCCCGCCTAGAAATTGGTTTTGGAATATTTCCCATCCACTGCACAAAAAAGTCACAGCTAATAATGAAAGCAGTAATTTCATTTCAAAGTACCTCATTGTTGAATGTATGGTTTTCACACTTAAACAATTATGCGTTTTTGTGCAAAACACTTGCTATTTTTTATTATCCTATTTATTTCTGGATAAATAAATGGTA
>JAFSTJ010000421.1 GCA_017450525.1 Victivallales bacterium
CAACCAACTTGCAAGGCAAACATTTTGCTAATGGCACGCCATTGGTGCGACGGCGAGGTACGCTACGCTAAAGCCATCGCTACTACGGCAACTTGCAAGGCACACCTTTTGTGAATGGCTTACCCTGGTTGCCTTAACAAGATTACACGCTCTATAAATAAAACTCTAAAAACTTTGCGTCTCCGCGTCTCTGCGTCTTTGCGTTAAAAAGGTGCCTCTGCGTTGTCAATGTGTGTCTTTTACCTCTAGTTTGCACTCATCTGAATTGCCTTTCAGTTCTGGAGCATACATGGCGGAGGCTTTTGCGGGCAGGCCGCTGAATGCGCCTGGATTTTCCGCCTTGATGCGGTATGTCAAAACACGTTTCCCACGTGGCAGACTGTGCATGAAGAGAGCCACTTTGCTGGCGCGGAATTCCGCGTATGCGCCGCCTAGCCCTGGCAGATATCCGCTTTTTTGCTGGATTGGTTCGGTTCCAGCAGGACGGAAATCCTCCAGAATTATATATTCGTAGTCGTTCTTGCTTTCAAGGACCAGTTCCACCTCCAGCAAATCGCCGCTTTGCACGGTATCATTGCTGCCTAGCAGTGTCTTTTCGTCTTTCAGCACTTTTTTGTTGCGTGTGCCGCCGCGGTAGTTGCTTCCTGCCGCATCAGCCTCGACTTGCTTTACCTTGTACACATTGCGCTTGACTTTGATTTCTAGCCCCTCCGCCTTGATGAAGTCCTCCATCGAGAAGAAGTCCGCGTATGCATTTATGTAGAGAGGCGCGTTTCCATCCTTGCGCACTTCCAATGTGTGCTTGCCAGGCAGGATTGGCAACGAAATCGCCAGCGGTCCTGCAAAGGGTTTGTTTGCTGTGATGGTTGATGAGGCAATCTCATTGCCATCTAGCAGAACTTGCAGACTTATGTTGCTCTTGCCTTCTCCTGTTGCCAGAAGGTATTCCGCGAATGTCTCCACGCATGCGGCTGTGTCTCTGGTGGATTTCCAGCGTCCCGCATATCGCCTGTTGTTGAGCAGGTACTTTACCAGGCGCGGAGGCGTGTTTTTGTCCTGGCTTTGCTTTACCAATAGTGACAGCCATCTTGCCATGGCCTCGTTTTCGTCATTGTACCACATCCAGTAGAATGAATCGCCGAAGTCAAGGTACGCGGTCTGGTTTTCATCGTCATACTTTGCGAACTGGCTAATATTCTCCATAAGTAGGGTAAGCCTGCTGTCTTTCATTGTAATCAGCCCTTCCGCAAAATGTATCTTTCCCATAAGCGGCAGTTCGTTCTTGGCAGTCCAAAGAAGTTCGGCCATTTCCTTGTTTGGAGCGCCCGCTTTGCAGAGGACCGCAAATGTGTATGCGTCCAATGCGTCTGGCATTTGCTTGTAGTGCTTTTTGTTCTTGATGTTTTCGATTTGCGTTTTCTGATAGCGCTTGAGCCATTCAATTCCGCGTTTGAGGGCCTGTTGCTCGAAGGGGAAACCACATTCCTTTGTCTTGAGCAGGCCTTCCACTACGAGCAACGTATTGTGTGGCCAAGAATGTTCACCGCGTCCGCTGAACCAGCCCCAGCCCCCGTCGCTGCACTGCATGTTCAGCAGATGCCGCAGATTCTTCTGTATCAGCTTGTCCAGCTCCGCATCCTCCAACACTGCCTTGTTGTCGAAGCGCATGGCATAGTATGCCTTGCGTTCTTCGGCAGAACTTAACAACTGCGGGTTGAGGTTTGCTGAATGGCTGGCTACATCGGACAGACTCATGCCCAGTTTGTTCAAGGTGGTACGTACCGCCAATGCAGGCAGGAAGCGGTTCAGTGTCTGCTCCGTGCATTCATATTCAAAACTGATGAGGTAGGGCAGGGCTTCCACCATTGCCAGTGCCAATGAGGGCGACCAGTTCACTGTGAGCAGTCCCTTGCCTTCGCCAATCTGCTCTGGAATGTCGAAAGTCGTTGTCCACTTTGAGCCATTGTCCGCGATTACGCCAGGACGGCTGATGAGTTTCTGCGTTCCGTGCTGCAATATGGGGATGGAACTTTCCATGCCATCGCTTTCAATTTCACCTTTGCTGTTGCGGCATTGCGCCTTGACGCGGAATGTGATTTTGCCAGCCTTCTTTGCGGCAACGCGCCAGTCGCAGCGTGCGTCCTTGCCGCCTATGACGGAGACAGTCTGCCTTGCGTCCTGAAGCAGCTGAGCCTCGTCTCCCAGCAATTCCAGTTGGAGTTCAACTTCACTTTTGCCTGGAAGCTTGCTGTTGACCAGTGCGCTTATGGTGACTGTGTCCTTCTCCACCAGGAAGCGTGGCGTCTCCAATCGCACCATAAGGTCCTTTGATGTAATGATTTCAGAAATGGTGGAACCCACTGCGCTGTTTTCAGAGATTGCCCATACGCACACCTTCCATGCGGTAAGGTTGTCTGGCAACTTGACTTCGCATTGCGCCTGGCCGTCTTTGCCGACGGGCACATTTCCCTGCCAGAAGGCGGTGTCCGCAAAGTCGCTGCGAATATCGGCATTGCCAGCTTCTTCTACGCCCATTGGCTGTGGTGCAAATGCCACATCCATTGCCATTTCTGCGGCAGGGGCTCCCATTGCCTTGTTTGCCATCATCATTGGAGCCGCGTCCATTCCCAATTTTTCCATCCTTCTGACACTAGAAGTTTTCCATAAGGCATCGTTTGATGGCCCCGCGCCCATTGCCAAGCCGTCGCTTTCCGCATTGATTGAATACGCTATCTCCTCGAACATGCTGAGCCATGGCATCTGCTCTTCGTTAAGAAGCAGCCAGTGTACGGGCATAAGATTGAAGGCGTTCACAGCAGGTGAATGC
>JAFSTJ010000422.1 GCA_017450525.1 Victivallales bacterium
GGACAGTGGACAGTGGACAGTCCACAGTCCACAATTTTAGGGATATTTTCTATGAAAAAAGTGATTTGGCTTGTTGTTTTGGTGGTGTTGATGAATGGAGGTATTATGTCCGCATTGGACTTTGAGGTTACGGATGGGAAGGAACTGAAAGTCAGTTTGGGGAATGTGCCATTCATATTGGGGGAGAGCGTTACTCCTGCGGTGAAATGCGAGGCAAATGTCAGCAAGTTGCAGGACGGCACTGTCGTAAGCAACATATTTGGCAAGGCGAATCCCGATTTTCCATTCAGGCGCGAAGTGGTGGTGAATCGTGGCGGCACGGAACTGGAGTTCAGCGTGATGGGGCGTGCCGATTCCTATAATGAGACCTTGCCTGATGAGATGGGTTACATCGTGGATGTGGACGTGAAGCGGTTTGTGGGCGGCACGTACTATGCTGTTGGCGGTCGTACGCAGAAGCCTGTTGAGAGCAATGGAGTAATCGGAGAAGACGGTACGTTTAAGCCATTACTGGTGAATGCCCGTGTGCTTGTGCTGACAGCCAAGGATGGAAAGGAAAGCATAGTTTTCGACTTCAATCCAGATGGCGTGATCAACTACACAGGCCCTTCGTCCAAGCCAGGAACGCGTGGCGTGTGGGGATTGTCCATGAAGGAAGGCATTCTCAAATGCAGCGCATTCTTCAAGAGGGATGTGTATGGCGGAGTGCTGACAGCCAAGGCATTGGTCTATCGTGGCACGAAGGAGACCTGGCTTGAAAGGCATGCATTGACAAAATACTCATATTGCGATCCGCTTGTGCCGACGGGCAACTTTGCATTCGGAGATAACACGGTCGGCAAAATGTACCAGCAGGTAAATGGGCCTTTCAAGGCGGATGTGGCTGGCGTGGCAGGTGCAGGCTGGGAAGGTGCTGTGCCGTCCATTGTCACCAAGGAGAAAAGCGGTGCGGTTTACAGCGCAGCTTGTGGCAAGGGGACGGCGGTGTTCCGCGTGTCTGGATTGAAGCCAGGCTTCTATCTGGTGACAGCCCGCTTCACTGCATACGATGAAAAGCGGGGGCCGTTCTCCGCAAAGATTGGCGGTGTACAATATCTGGAGAACGCCAGTCTTGACGCTGGGATGGTGGGTGTTGCCACGAGGATTGTGCATCTGGATGAGACTGCGCGGATGGAATTGTCTGGTGACTGGCAACTTTCGACCTTGGCATTGCAATTGGAGCATACTGATTATGAGGACTACCGCTTCCGCCGCGGTTTCTGGAGGGCGGCGGGATTGTGGGAGCCGACAGTGGTGTTTCCCAGCAAGAACTACCTCAAAGAACCCGAATACACCACTGACTTTGGCGTGGTGCCGCTGGCCCCATACGACTGTGCCGCACCAGAGGGCTATGTGCTGAACCTTAAGAAAGAGGTCTGCCAGCAGAAGAACAATGACGAGATGGCATGGCGCTATGATTCATTAATCAGCGGAATGGGACTTGGCAATGGTGGCTCTTTCCTGGAATGGAATACACAGGACAAGATTGACAGGCGGCTGGATGAACTGAAGGGCGCTGGCATAACCACCATATTGATGAGCAGTGCGTTATCCAGGCATACATTCCCATATCTTGCGCCTGCGGCGGATTCCTTCTTCAAACGTATGGCGCCAGCCGCCCATGCACGTGGCATGAAGGTTTTGGATCACCAGGACTTCTCGTTGCTATGGCTGGCGGGCGACGGAATGAGGGTGGCGGTTCCACATCCAGGTGCGCTTCAACAGGCCATTGACGATGCCACAGGCACTCGCGGCTACTGCCTTAACAACGAGAAATATTCCGCGATGATGAGAAAGGAGTATCTGCGCCAGGTGAAGGAATGGGATTTGGATGGCATTATGATTGACGAGGTCTATTTCTTCCATGCCAAGTTCTGCGCCTGTCCAGACTGCCGTCGCAAGTTCACCAGGGATACGGGCTTGCATTTGCCGATGGACGAAACATCCAAGGAACTTTTCAACAAGAATTCCATATTGTGGCGTGTATTCCAGCAATGGCGCATAAAATGTGTTGGCGATTGGTTTGTGGAGCTGCGGAAGACGGTTTCCGCGGTCAAGCCCAATTTCTCGCTGATGGTATATACCACCCATTACGGATGGGGCAGCACCTATTCCAGCCTTCACAAGGGGGCTGCGCTTCCTGAACTGGCACGCTGCTGCGATTTTCTTGGCACGGAGATCATGTCCAGGAATGTGATTGCGGCACGCAGGCCAGTCATGGCGTTCCGCAAGATGAAGAACACCCTGGCGAATTATGCTGACATCCCAATATTTGGGCTAGTGTATCCCCAGGGCAGTTATGACATCGCCGAGTTTGGTTGGGGGCTTAACAACGTGGCGAACCAGGTGACCTGGGCTATTGGCACTTTCCCGAAGCCCGAAAATGCGGACAGCGATTTCCAGCGCTGGAAAATGCCTGTGCAGCGCAGATACTGCAAGCCAGCCGCTCGCATTGCCATGCTCTATTCCACAAACAGCAAGGACTATGCGAGGAACTGCGCATACAACACCGAGGCGCTTGGCATGGGCGAACTGCTGAATGACCTTGGCATCCAGTACGAATATATTCTGGAGGAGAGCCTTTCTGATTTGTCCAACTACAGCGTTCTGCTTGTGATGAATGCAGGCAATTTGTCTGATGACACTGTGGCGAAGATACGCGCCTTTGCCGAAGCAGGTGGCACTGTGTATCTTAGCGCACATGCTGGTGTTTACAACGAATTGGCTGTGCAGAGGAATAAATGGCCTTTTGCGGATGTGTTCAATGCCACGCCGAAACTGCCCATCGCATCAACAACAGTCGGGAACCTGGAGAGTGACCTGGGTGCATACGCAGCGGTGCTGAATGCTTTCCGCTTTGTCGTGCTGAAGGGTGGCGTGAAGGGCGATGTGCTGGTAACATCCAAGGGCAAGAATGAAAGCCCTGTGGTAATTTCAGCGCCATACGGAAAGGGGCGCATCATCTATTCACGACTTTGCTTAGGCTCGATTTTGAATGAGGAGGAAAGTTCCGCTGGCGGCAAGGTGACTTGGAATCCAAGCCCAGAGCTTCTGTCATTGGGGCGAAACTTGATGAAAAAACTTTTTGTCGAGGAATCCATTATTAAATATGAAGATGTGCCAGAAGGAGTGCTGTCCTCCATTTACATTGAAAATGCGCCAGGCGGCAAGCCGCGTTATGTGCTGCATTTGCTCAATGGCACTGGCATTGAACTCAAGGTGGGGCAGACCATACCTGCAAACGCGCCAAAGGGCACATGGTCGCCAATACAAAAGGACCTGGTGTTTGATTTCGCGCCTACAAGAAAGCAACTTGCATTGACAGGCGAGCCGAAGCAGGCAATGGTATTGTCGCCAGACTTCAAGGAGCAGGTGCTATGCGGCATCAGCAAGACTGGTGACAGCACCTGGCGCATCACAATGCCCGCCAAGGCATTGCAACGCTATTCCATCTTGATAGTGGAATAATCCAACGCCAAGGCGCTCTATTTAACGCAGAGACGCAGAGACGCAGAGTATTTTATAAAGTTCCTGTTAGATTTCAGAGACCTATAGATATTAAAAACTCAGCGTATCAGCGTCTTTGTGTTAAAGTTGGATGCTGAATTTTTGCCAATTTTCAATTTTCCAGGTAAACACTTGACATAACATATTCTTGTATATAGTAACCCGCCAAATTGATTGTTAACTGCCTAATAATATTAAATGAAAAACGCCATAGCCATATCGTCCAGCAGCAAACCAGGCATGGTTCTGGATGTTGTTAAGCTTGGTCTTTATGCCAATCTCATTGCAGAATGGGTGCAAAGGAGAGTGGCTGCATGAGGCAGAGCCACGGCAATTTGAGTGACACCCGCGGCAATCGCTTGGGTATTGGATTTTTCAAGGTATGCATGGCCGTGTTTGGCCTGCGCTTTTGCCGTCTATTTGTCTGGCCAGTGGCATTTTTCTATGCGTTGTTTGACCGCAAGGCATTTGAGGCTGCGCGTCCTTATCTTCAAAGTGCGTTTTCCGGCAATTTGCGGTGGCATTTTCTAAAGATGATTGTGAATCACGGGCAAGCGATACTTGCTGCGCAGTGGCTCCGCACGGGTCACAAGCTGGAGATGCGGGATGTAAATTCTGAAATACGTGAAGAGATGTTGCTTGAGGCGAAGAATGGGTTCATCATGCTTATGAGCCATGTGGGCTGCTGGCAGGCAACGATTTCTCGAATGGAAGGGCTTAACACACATGTCAATCTGCTGAACCAGGACAACAAGAATCCGCTCTACGCCCACATGATGGAAGGAAGCTTCATTCGTGTCATATCCAACTCAAAGGAGTTCGGCGGGCTCCTGGAGGCGACGGAGGCCTTGATGAAGCACGAGGTGCTTTGCGTGATGGGGGATCGTCTTCCAGATGATGTGCCCTCGCATTTGTCCATTATGCTTCGGGGGCGTAAAATTCGTGTGCCAGAGGCCCCATGGCATCTTGCTGCCCGTTGCAATACGCCAATTTTCATCATTTTCACCATCTTGCATCCTGATTCCATTGATTTCATTTACATGCCGCCAATCCGCATTGACTATAATGTTCCCCGCAAACCATCGCCGGATTTCTTCACCCCCTATCTTCAGATATACCAGGAGGCTTTGGAAAAGATAGCCTCAGACTTTCCATATCAGATTTTTCATTACCAATAAGGAAAAACTATGGACGAAAACACAATCCAATTCCGTCAGGAGTTCAAGGCAAAGCTCATTGAATGGCTCTCTCTCGAAGGAAAGAAACCAGAAGACATTGACGATGAACAGGCTCTTTTCAAGGAGGGGCTTGGGCTAGATTCGCTTGATGCGGTTGAAATAGTCATTGCCCTCAAACGCGAATATGGCATTCCGCAGACCGCCATTGAAAACAAACGCGAAATCTTCGCGACATTCGCGACACTTGCGGATTTTGTGCAGAAGAACCGCACAATATAAATGGGAATCAGTCATCCTCAGCTTATGTAATTACGTATGCCTGGGCTGCTTGAGAACAATATCGGGCGTGCCTTGCTTCATCTCTGTTGCTGACGGTGGCTATGCTCCCCCATCATGAAATTTCATGGTTGAGGGACCTTGCTGCATCCTGACAAATAACATGAAAAACACCCTTGTCATAGGTTCTGGCATTTCGGGGCTTACTATGGCCTTGCTTCTCGCTCAGCGTGGAAGGAAGGTCATCCTTGTGGAGAAGCTGCCATTCATTGGCGGGTATCTTAATCGTTTTTCCCGCAATGGTTTCCGTTTTGATACGGGGCTCCACTTCACGGGCGGCTTTGGAAATGTTCTTTCCGACATGCTGGAAATCCTGAATCTGCAAGATGTGGTGAAGCCAGCCCCCATCAGGACGAATGTAGTTCTCTCCGATTGCGGGTGTGACATCACCCTGCCAAGTAATGGCATTCCTGCACTTGCAGAGGCGCTTTCTGCGTATTTTCCCAAATATGCCGATTGCATCCGCAAATACTACGAGGCAGAACAGGATGTGATACGGCATACGCCTGTCTTTGACGTTAAAAACTACAGGCAGGCGGATTTCGTTGCACAGATGACCGAATACGATGCGTTGACCATGCAGGAATTTCTATGCCAAAATGGGTTGGACGCACCTGAACTTCAGGCGATACTTCCCATTATGTCGCTCTGTCATGGCACGCCTCCAGTCGAGGCGCCATTCTCCTACCATTGCCGTTGTTCCTGCGGGCTGGACGCACAGGTCAGCGCTATTCAGCATGGTGGCGATGCCTTCATCAATGGCTTCCGTCGTGAGTTTGCCCGCCACAATGTTCAAATATTGACGGCGACCACCATTGAGCGCTTGCAATTCCATGAGACGCAGCCAATATGCACACATGCCACGCTTTCCAATGGGCAGACCTTTGAAGTCGATGAGATTTATTTTGCAATTCATCCTTCATCTTACCTGCCGTTGCTCCCTGAACGGTTTCTCACGCCGCAATTCAAACGCAGAACCAGAAATTTGAAGCCAACGTGCTCATTTTTCACAATATACGGCTGGCTTGACAACGAGGTTAGAGCCCCGAACAGCCTGACATTCTTCCTTCAGAGCAGCAATCTCAACTGCATTCTCACGCCAGGCCATCTCATGACGCATTTCAGCACAGGCATGGTCACATCAAACGACAAGATGAATGGGCACACCACGTTCACGGCATTTCGCACCATGTTCCCAGAGGATGCGGAAAGCATCTGCGGCTGCAATGGCGACGATTATCGAGGAAATGCGCGTTACTTGAACTTCAAACAGCAGTTTACCGAGCTTATTTTGAACGATGTTTATCAGGTGTATCCTCATTATAAGGGGCATTTGCATGTTGTGGAGGCGGCATCTCCCATGACCTGCCGCCGTTTTTCACCTCCCGTTGGCAGCGCATACGGAACAAGACAACTTATTGGCAATGCCCGTACGGCAGGCCGTCTTCCCGTAGAGAACTGCCATGCTCTCGGCCATCACGTCCAGTTCCCAGGCATACTGGGTTGCATGCTTGGTGCTTTCCAAGAGGCCATGCCGTAAAGGTAATTAAACCAAGACCGCGACTATTGGTTGTGCCTTTCTCCTGTTGCTGGCGCAGATGCGCTACATCCTTGCCTCAAATATTGGGTTGGTTGGGCATGCGGCCTTGTTCTAGGAAGCTGTAGTAGTTGGCGGCGCCTTCATTGATGCGGTTGCCGACGATTATGTGGTCGATTACCCTGATGCCTATGATTTCGCCTGCCTTTGCAAGTGTGTTGGTGACTTCAATGTCGCATTTGGAGGGACGGACATGGCCGCTGGGATGATTGTGGCACAGTATTATGGACGAGCATGATTCACGTATGGCGTTGCGGAATACCTCCCTGGCGTGGACCAGGCTGCGGTCCGCAAGACCGATGGTTATGCGTTCCGCACGTATGAGGCGCATTTGCGCGTCCAGCATCAGAACGTGGAATTCCTCCTGGGTTGTATTGCTGAATATGTCCCTCATGTAGTTTGAGATAAGCTGTGGATTGCGCATTTCAGGACGTTGGGCAAGACGCTGGAGGGACATTCTCTTTGCCAGTGCGAATGCCGCGCATAGTTCCAGGGATTTAGTCAAGCCCATGCCCTGTACCTGGCATAGTTCCTTGAGCGATGCCTGGCAAAGTTGCTGAAGGCTGCCGTTGAATGTGTTCAGCAGCGAACTTGCCACTTCCGTTACAGAATGGCCTTTTACGCCAGTGCGCAGGAGAATTGCCAGCAATTCGCTGTCCGTCAAGGCATCGGCACCCAGGCGGCTTAGCTTCTCGCGTGGCATTAAAAAATCTTGTTCTTCTTTTACTTTCATTAAAAATTATATTATTACTGTTTATGATATTTGTTGCTAGTAATGTAATGCATATTGATGAAAGTGCAAGGGTGTAACTCAGCACGGGCAAATGGCTGCGAAGAATACCCGTGCCGAACAAACAAGAAAATGCGGCTTGTTGATTTGACAAAAGCGGTGATTGCAGCATATTAAGGCACGTTTTTGGCATAGATGATGCCAGTAGCTCAGTTGGTTAGAGCGCCTGGTTGTGGCCCAGGAGGTCGAGGGTTCGAGTCCCTTCTAGCATCCCAGTTTATACAACCCGTAATTCGAAAAGGAGTTACGGGTTTTTTTGTAGTGTTTACAGTTTTTGCGTGCAGGGCGGAGAGATTGATGAAAGAGAAGGTCAAAATTGCATTTATCGGATTGGGACATCGTGGACCTGGTTTACTTGGGTTGCTGGCCAAGATGACGGATGTTGAGATAGTGGGGCTATCTGACCTTTACCAGGACAGGATTGATGGCGGGCTTGCTATTCTCAAGGAAAACGGCTACAAGAAAATGCCGTTGGCCGATTTGGACTATCGCAGGTTGCTGGATGTGCCTGGCGTGCAGGCGGTGATTACGCCCTCCAGTTGGACTTCTCATGCGCAGATATTGCTGGACGCAATGGAGCATGGCCTCTATGCGGGCACGGAGGTAGGCGGCGCCACTTCAATAGACCAGTGCTGGCAACTAGTGCATACA
The DNA here is from genome assembly GCA_017450525.1 of Victivallales bacterium. Lineage (GTDB taxonomy): Bacteria > Verrucomicrobiota > Lentisphaeria > Oligosphaerales > Oligosphaeraceae > RGIG3456. The sequence continues at coordinate 8,099 of JAFSTJ010000422.1, forward strand.
TCGAAGCGTACTGGCATGCCATGCATGCTTTTGGAGAACTGCTGCTATGGCCGCGAGGAAATGGCGGTGATGAACATGATAAAGCATGGACTTTTCGGTGAACTGGTGCATGCGGAGGGCGGCTACAGGCATGATTTGCGGGACGAGGTCTGCATGGGCGAGGAGAACCGCCACTACCGCCTGGTGAACTACAGCAACAGGAACGGCGACGTGTATCCCACACATGACCTGGGGCCCATTGCAAAGTACCTTGGCATAAACAGGGGCAACCGCATGGTGACGCTGAGTTCCATGGCGTCCAAGTCTGTGGGGCTCAACGAGTGGAGCAGGCAGCATCGCGGCGCCGATGACCCTCTGGCAAAGCGGCGCTTCACGCTGGGGGATGTGGTCATCACCAACATCAAGTGCGCCCATGGCGAGACCATCACCTTGTTCCATGACACATCTCTGCCGCGTCCGTATTCCAGAGCGAATTTGCTCCAGGGCACGAAGGGCATCTGGCAGGAAGATGCCAGGGGTGTGTACTTTGAAGGCCTCTCAAAGAAAATGCACATTTGGGAGAAGATAGACGACTACTTCGGCAAGTACGAGCATCCGCTTTGGAAGTTCTTCCAGAGGGCGGGCGTGCGCGGCGGGCACGGCGGCATGGACTATCTTGTGCTGAGGGCCTTCGTGGAGGCGGTCAAGAACCATACGCAGACGCCCATAGACGTGTATGACACGGCCTCCTGGATGGCGATTACCACATTGAGTGAGGATTCCATCAATATGGGCAGCATGCCAGTGGCTATTCCTGACTTTACTGATGGTGCATGGATTAATCGTGAGCCAGCATTGAAAGGACCTTATTCCCTTGACGACTGGGACATGAAAGGATTGAAGGCGTATTGATAGTCAGTCTCGATAACAGGAGCGAATGTAATGACATTTTTGGAATTGCTGGAGACTGTGAAGGATGAAGATGTCACTCTTGACATTGATGAAAGTCAGGTGACATTGCATTATTTGCGTTTGGGCAGGGAATGCATGATGGTCACGACATATCTGGGCGAGGTCCCAGAAGAGGCATTTGGGAAGTGGTGTTGCGACATGATGAAAGCAAATCACCTGTTTCAGGGAACTGCTGGCGCCACCATTTCCCTTGTGCCAGGCACCCATCGTGCATTTCTGCAAAGGCTATGGCAGCCCCATGACGATGGTGAGGAGGGTTTTTTGAGTTACCTGGCGGTTTTTCTTAAGACGGCGCTTGAATGGAAGGTTCGTCTTTCAGGAACCAGTTCTGATAACGAACCCATGCAGGAACCCATCCTGGACAATAATTTCATTATTCGTGTGTAATTTTTTTCAGAGAAAAGTGTAATCATTGTAGATTGAAGTTTGCTCTGTTTCGTCAAGGGAGATTTTATGAGTAATGCATCATGGAGAAACGGAGTTGACATTTTGAATGTATAATATCAACAAGAAGGAACTAGACAATGGCTGGAAAAGTTACTAATGATCAGGCGTCGAAAGCGAATATTGCATTGGAAGATTTTCGCCGTGCCGTTAACACCGTGAATCCTAAGAACAAAGGTTATGTCCGTTTCGTCCCAGACGGCAAGGGCGGCGTGACCATAGCGAAGGTTAACAACAAGATTGACTTCTGCATTTCATGGCGTACCAATATCGATCCTGAACACAACCGCACCATGCGCGAGAAGTTTGCGCTGGCATTGACAAGTGATTTGAGGTGGGCGGACAGCACAAGCGTGAAGAAACTGGCTGACAGCATCACCAATGCACGCAAGAAGGATGGCGGCAAGAACGCAGATGCCCTCTCCAGAAAGGAGATTGAAACGGCATTCAAGACATACGACAGGATGATGAACACAGGAGCTGGTCGTATATTAATGCTGGATAACCTTATGAAGGCAACTGCAGAGCGCTGCAATCTGCCTGCTACAGAGGAAGGCATCAAGACCTTGAAGGAAAAGTATCTGAAAATTCCAGAAGGCATGGATGCTGCATTTTCCCAGCTTTGGTACGAGGGGGACAATGGGCTCATGGACGAATTGACCTTCAAGTTAAAGTTGCATGATTTGGAGAATCGGTGCGACGAGGCAGTCAAGAGAGCAAGCATTGACAGGTTGATGAAGGACAAGGCGGAACTCTACACGGGCGCAAAAGCGCTGGACAACACATTCGGCCTTAATCTTTCACAGGACGAGACTGCGGAGATTCGCGGTGCGCTGCTGCATTTCCTCTCAATCAAGGGTTTGGTGCCACAGCAGGGCGTAGGCGGCGTTGTCGGCACAGGCGGCATGATATTCGAGAAGTTCATGACGGATGTGCTGCCTGCCTTGTTCAAGCAAAATGTGGAGAACATGCGGGAGTGGGCAAAGGGTGGCAATGGTGATGATGATTTGCAGATGGAGGCCAACTTCTCCTTTGATGCAATCATGGAGGAGGCGGAGAAGTTCATGCGCTGTGCCACGCATTACATTGAGAATCCGCCAGAAAGGGAGTTCAAGAGCACAGGAGACAAGAAGTTTGATAGTATTTTGGCGAATGGTGGCAACACTATCCAGGGCACCCGCAATTTGGCGATTCAAGGCGCAATTCAGAAAGATGCCTTGAATATCATGGACAATGCCAATATTACCGAGGAGGAGGGCAAGAAAATATTCAAGCAGATGGAAGGAGCAAAGGAGGCATACAAGAAAGAGGGTCTTCTGGACACGTATGTAAAGGTGTTCCTTGCGGAGCATGGCATTGGCGATAAAATGTCGAACAATGAACAGCTTGAGGATGCCTTCAAGAACACGTTGGATGCCATTGACAATGACGCATACAAGGTCGTCATTGGTACCAGGATAGAGAACGGCACAGTCAAGAAGAATGCTGAGACTGGCAAGAAGGAACTGCAGGACGAAGGCATGGGCGCATACGTGCAGGAAATGGAGGCGGCAATCAGCAGAATTGCCCAGGATTCCAAACAGAGCATGGACATGGTATTGGTGTCCAAGTTGATGACCTTCACGATGTCCAATCTCGCCAACCAGAAGGTGGAGATGGTGGCCAATGGCATCGGGGCTGATTTGCATCTGGACAAAGAGAGCGCGGCCAAGGACAAGGAGTTGATGAAAGCCACAGCCGAGGCGTATTTCTCATTTGAGAAGAACGTGGAGAAGGCAAGCACCAAGGCAATGAAGTCATTCGAGAAGATGGTGAAGACCCAGCTGAAGAAGGGGATGATTGACCAGGACACCTACAATGACATGATATTGCATGCGAAGACCGAATTCGCAAAGGCGCACAAGGCGGCTCTCAAGGGCTTCTTCATGAAGTCCCCGATTGCTGATGCCAAGGAAGGCAAGCAGCTTCTTGACCGCATCTTCAAGGGGGAGATGCAGGATGCAATGTCCGAACTCAACAACTATCTGGCGATGAATGCCGTTGGCAGGGCTCTGGGCATCAATGAAAAACGCAAACTGATGAATGTTGACGAGCGGGTTGCCGAGGCAATGGCTCAGGTTGGCATGGACAAAATCAAGGTCGGCGTGGAGGGGGTTATCAGCGAGACCGAGGCCAGAGGCAAGTTGAGGGCTGGTGAGTTGAAACTGCTGTACTCCAGGACGCTGGCTTCCATGCTCAACAAGTTGCCCAAGGTGGACGGGCATCGCACTGTGACGCCAGACTTTGTTGAGAAGGTGCAGAACGAATTCAATTCCAAGGTCATGTCCCTGATGAAGAACATAGCCAAGCTGGAAGCAAACTACATGAAGGAGTGCCAGGAACAACTCAGCGCTGACTTGCAGGCAAACATTGAAGGCGGTTATTCCGTATTCAAGGGATATAATGAAGGTGAAGACCCCATCACTGAAAGCGAGAAGAAAGCTCTTGTGAAGAACATGACTGATGAAGTGCTGACCTTCAAGGCCTCGAAGTTGAAGGCTCATATCAATGAGATACTTAAGGCGCCTGACAGTTTTGACAAGAAGGCCATTGAGAACATGGCAAAGATGACAATCGATGACGAAGGCGTGGAGAAAACCAGCATTGCGGTTTACAGGGTGGCCGAGGAACGCAAGAAGATGGTGACCGACTACCTGGCGGACGAAAAGAACCTGGCAAAGATTAGGCAGGGCATCATGGAAGGCAAGGTGTTCGGCCAGGGTGGTGTGCTGTCGAAGCTCTACAAGGGTCAATACTCAGAGACCGATGTACTAGTCGATAAGGTAAGGAAGTCTGTAATTGACCGTGTCAAGAAGATGCCCCTTGTCTATGCCACTGGCGACAAGGACGCATTGACCAGACGCATCATTGATGAAGCGGACAAAGTGGCGCAGGGCTTTGCAAAGAAATGGGCCAAGTTCCATGCAGATTTCATGAAGCAAATAGGCCCAGTGAATGATGATTTTTCAAGCCTTGGAGATAAGAGACTAGATGAATGTTGCCAGTGGGTGCTGTTCGAATTAGCATCTCGCGATGACTTTGACAAACTGGACATTAAGATGGCAGTGGGATACTACCGCAATCTATTGCAGCAGCATCTGGATGGAACTATCGACAGGGCAAAGAGCAACTTTGACAAATATGTGGCAAAAATCGATGCTGTATACTCTAACGCAATGAAGGCGTTTGATTCCACACTGGAGTTGGCAAAGGATATGATTGTATTCAATAGTTCCAAGGAAGCACAGCAGTACCTGGCCGATGTCATCATTCCCAAGATGAGGCAGCGCATGGAATATGCCATCTATCAGAATCCTGACGACTTTACGAAGGACAAACTGGAGTCTCATGATGATAAACTCATGAAGAACTTCGTGGATGTGTGCGAGGCAGTGTTCAAGGCAAATGAACTTCAATACAAGGCAGGAATGACTGGCCTGCTCAAGCGCGCTGGTGCCGATGTCCTCCTGCAGGACAAGGTGGAGACTGATGCGGCTGTTGCCGACCTGAAGAAATGGGTCGATTCATCTGAGGGAAATGCAATGCGCATCGCAGCGGAAAAGGAAATGCTAGACCATATTCTGGACTACGGCGACACCTTCGACCCCAAGAACCCAGGTGATTTCGCGCCAACTGCGCCAGGAAACGCGGTGGCCGCGTTCCGCTTCGAGGCAAGAGAGCAACTCAGGGGGCATACGGCGCAACTGCTATATTCCGTCTTCAACAACGAGACGGTAGGCGAGGTACGCGATGCATTTACAACATGGCTTGACAGCCACGGTATCTCCAGATTCGAGGACTACCGCAAGACTACGGCTCAGGAGCGTATCATGGCAAAGTTCGCCGAACGTGTCCAGACCCTTCAGAATAACGCGCTCAAGGGCGGCGAGAACGAACCCATCCTGACGCCTGAGTTCATTCAGATGATTGACCAGATCATCGATTCCGATGGCGTTTCCATGCTCATGGCGGAGGTCAATAACAAATACCTTACCTTGATGTTAGATGAACTTGCGAAAAAGGATGCTGCCATTATGTTCAATCCACAGGATTCCAGGTTCAACACCTTGACCC
>JAFSTJ010000423.1 GCA_017450525.1 Victivallales bacterium
CAATGGAAAACGGTCTGACTGGCGTTGAGACCGATTTCCACCTCAGTGCGGACGGGCATTTGATTGTCATGCATGACAATGACATTAAGCGCACCAGCAATGGTGAGGGCATTGTGGAAAATATGACGCTGGAGCAAATCAAGTCCTTCAAACTCAAGAACTCCGATGAGCAGATACCCACCGCTGCGGAACTTTTTGAATTGTTTGCAGCCATGGAGGATTTCTACATAGAATTGGAAATGAAACCTCGCTACGGCGAACTTTATTCGCCTGAGCGAATGGACGATTTTCTGGAGAAACTGTATGCCCTGGCCGCGAAAATGCTCTCCAAGGGCACTTATGTTTTCACATGCTTCAGCATACCAGTGCTCAAGCGCATGAAGGTATTTCATCCAGACGCAAAGACTGGGCTTATCGGGGCTGGCCTGACGCAGAAGATGATAGACGCAGCAGTCGATGCAGGATGCTATAGCATCGCGCCTACATTCGACGATACGGAGCAGGCATTGGTGGACAAGGCAATCGCCGCTGGATTGAAAGTCAACCTCTGGCATTCCGAAACGCCTGAATTATGGAAAAAGGCCCGCGACATGGGCGCCACAGTCTCCACCAACAACCACCCAGTCGCCGTCCTCAACGCCATCAAGGCGGAGGGCCTGGTGTAATAGAACCTCCAAGTAAGAACGAGAACTAAGGCTCTTTAATTAGAGGGTAGTAAATAAGAAGGGGATGTTGCAAAACCTCCAATGTGAGCGCCGAAGCGGCGCTCACTCAGGTTGAAGCTAGAGCAAGGCAAGCTTCGAAATTTAGGTTTTGCAACAGCCTCTCCTTGCAAGTGCCAACCCTCATGGAGAAAGTGCATCCACTTGAGGAAGTCTGCTTTCGTTGTGCGTAATCTGTATTTCACTAAATCAATGCCATAGCCACCCAGATACGACGTGCTGTCATCCTGGTACTTCTCCGAAAGCAAATCCCCCCTGTCCGAGAAACGGAATAAATATGACACACTTTTCTAATCTGTACAGAGCGAAGCAAGTATTTTCACGTCCTCCGTGCGAGGGTCAAACACCTTGAGCGGATAGTTGGGCACGTTGGCCTCCACGAAGTCGTCTGTCGTGGGGAACATCTCGTGCAGCGATTTAGCCCCCCTCCATTCCTGGGCACCGATGTTCACCACCATGGTGGATATGGGCAGCACCTTGCCCGCCACTCCGCAAAGACGACTCTTCAGCTGGTAGGCGTAGCCCAGGCTGTCATATTCCATGACGCGCACGGGCATCGTGTTGTCCGACGTGCTCTGGCACTCCGCAGAGGAGGGCATATCCCCTGTCGCGGTCGGTGAATGCCTGGAACGCCAGGTCCCGCTCACGCTTGTGGCTGCCGTATTCGCCGTCCGCGTTCAGTATCAGCTCGTTGTATTCCGTGGGCATGGGGCGCAACTTCGAAGCGTCAAGCCGCCCCTGCTGCCTGAAGAGAAAGGCGTTGCATAGATCCGCGAACACCTCCTTCTGCCCGAAATAACGCTTTGCCACAGTCCACAGTGTCCTTCAGGCTGTGGCTGTCTTGCTTCAAATTGCCGTCAGTCATTCTTTGCTTTCCTTTTATGTTTGCTTAATATCTTTATTTTAACTGGCGTTAATAAATGGACTAACTGATTTTTATCAAGTTACTAATTTGCTTAAAGTAAATTCTTGATTATTCCATGATGCAAGCATCATAAATATGTTATCACAAGAATTTACTCTTGTGCCTAATAATATAATTTATATAGTAAAGTATGATTTTTTATAGTATTATCTATTCATAAAATATAATATTATATGCATTTTAATACTTTTATTAAAAAATATATATAGAAAATAAAAGTCGTATTTGCTATTTGATTTATTGTACTTGCGAGTTACCTTATGTGCTGTGGTTGGAATAATGGACTGACAAATTATCGGACAATTGGCATTCGTATGTTTTCACCAATCTGACAGACAATACGGCAAGGTACATTTTCAGGCAAAAAACACCCAATGACACGGAACACAAAAGCGAGGTATTTCAATTATGACTGATATAACCGCAAATATGTTGGATGCGCAACCAGGGATGGATTATGATGCCGAACTAAAGCATCATATCTATGCTGTGCGTGGAGTGCAGGTCATGCTGGACCGAGATTTGGCAGAGTTGTACGGAGTGGCAACAAAGGTACTTAACCAAGCAGTGAAGCGCAATGCTGACCGTTTTCCCGAAGGATTCTTGTTTCAGTTGTCACAGGATGAGTTGACTGGTTTGAGGTCACAAATTGTGACCTCAAA
>JAFSTJ010000424.1 GCA_017450525.1 Victivallales bacterium
CTTCTTCAGGAGTGTTGGCTGCATGGCAGATGTCATCTGGACAGAAGATTACATATTCACCATTGTGATTTCCCTCGTACGGTAATTGTTCCCCGCACTTCGGACAAGAATAATCAGGATAAGTGAATTGATCAATTCTGACTTTCTTACCACAATTTGCACAAACGATAATTGTCTTGTCTCCCATAATTTTACTCCTTTAATGAAAATCTATATCATCGTTATTATTTCACACAATCTTGTAAACTAATCAGTATGTGTTCACGTAGAACAATGATGAAGCGGTAGCTTCTCCGCTATGTGCACACAAAAAAAGGGCACATGGAAAAATCTCTGGTTCATCGAGGGTACTTGCAAAACCCGGAAAAATCGCAGAGCGTCCCGTGCCCAAATGGGGCGTATGGCACGCCAACAGCCGCTTTTTCCTGGAAAAGTTTGCAAGTTTTTCGATGAAACGGCGATTATGCTTGGACTGGAGGAAGTCCTATGTTGCTGTGCTTACCTTTTGTGCCTTATCGTTTGCGCAATCTTCTTTTGTTAAAGGTTTTGCATACATTAAAGGCACTTGTGGCATTTGCAAACAGCATCCGCGATTTTTGCCCAGGCCTGTAGGTATTCCCCGCGAACCAGAGACATTTGCCCTTTGGCAAGCATCATGCCAGTTTTGTTTGTGGGGGAATATACCATGTATGAGCAAGGTTGCTGGTCAGAAATTGAGCAGACTGCTCAAGAATTGCATTGTCATATCCCCGCAAAACAAACTGTCAATTGTCCTGCCTCGCTAAACTATGCGTAAGGAGTTGCGGAAATCTATCACGAGAGAAAGGATGGAAGGGACTTTAGAAAACCTAATGAAGCAACACTTTGCTGAAACATAGCCAAAATGGGGCACCGTCGCTACTACTTTTACTCCAAATACTTTCTCACTGTGTTGCGTGACAAGCCAAGGGCCTCGGCTGCCTTTGTGATGTTGTTGCTGTATTTTTCGCAGATGCGTTTCACGTGGTAACGGGTTGCTTCCTCCAGGTTATCGGGCCATTCTGTGTTCTCCTGAGGAAGAAGCGCCGCATTCAGTTCCCTGTGTTCGCGGATAAGTTGGTTATAGTCTGTGATTTGCAGGACGTGGGCACGTTCCAGCAGATTGTTCAATTCGCGCACATTGCCAGGGAAGTCGTAGGACTGCAAAGCCTCAATCTGCGCAGAAGAGAGTCTGCCTCCCATATTGTTGTTCTTGCGGTATGAGAATGCGATGTCGGGAATGTCCTCCTTGTGTTCACGCAGGGGCGCTACACGAAGTTGCACGACGCACAGCCGATGGAAAAGGTCGTTGCGGAATTTACCGTCCCGCACCATTGCTGGCAGGTTGCGGTTGGTGGCGGCGATTATCCGTACGTTAACCTCTTCCTCGCGGGCATTTTCGCCCAGGCGCTGAAAGCGTCCCTCCTCCAGTACGCGGAGAAGAATACCCTGTGCCTCCAGGGGCAACTCCCCGATTTCATCCAGCAGCAGAGTTCCGCCGTCAGCCGCCTTGAATATGCCTGCTCTTGCCTCATTTGCGCCAGTGAAAGCACCTTTCTCGTATCCAAGGAAGCGGCTTTCCAGCAGACTAGGAGTAACGCTGGCGCAATTGAAGGCAATGAATGGCTCCCGTTTCCGCGGTGATTTGAAGTGGATTTGCTGCGCCACTGTTTCCTTGCCTGTGCCAGTCTCGCCTATAATCAGCACCCTGGCGTGTTCGTGGGGCGCAATGAGGTTGATGTTTTCCAGCAGTTTTTGGTTGACTGCGCTTTTTCCCACCAGTTCACGATGACCATAGCGTTTATAGTGATCGACCATGCGCTTTTCGCTTTCCGACCATTTGTTTTCAGGATCCTTTGCCTCGATGTGCCTTATTACGCGGGGAACAGCCAGTTCATCCTGGTAGTTTCTCTGGCAATATTCTGCCGCCTCCAAAAAGGTCGTGTAATTCTTTCCAATTGGATGCTTTTCATCCAGAAAGACGTCAAACTCCGAATGGTCCATGTTATAATATTCTGCCACCGCGTAGGACACGCTGCCAGAATCGCTAACGTGACTCTTCATATTTGACTTGATTTCGTCTCCAATGCATTCTGGAAAATCAAGGCCGCTTATCCAATGCACGCTCGCCTTGTCATGCTTCAGGCGCACAAGTGCTTTGGCAAGCCGCTCCACATCACCTTCCAGAGACACGCCCAGAATTGCGATTTCCTTGTAGCCCTTCACTTCCTCCAGCAATTCGGGCAGTCTCCGTTTGCTTATTGCAAAAATGTCCGCATCGCCGAAATGACGTAGCGCCAGTGCGCCAGCCACTGCGTAGTCAGTGTATCCTCTTCCAGTCAGAATCAGTGTCTTTGTCATTGTTGTTCTCCTGTTGAAAAGTGCCTCAGGCATCCATCGGGAATGCCCGTCTTTGCTACTATGCTGGCGCACGCCATTGCGTCCTCCAGTGCGTCATGGTGATGGAATACGATGCCGAAGCGCTCCGCCATGGCGTCTAGTGAATGCGATTCCATTTCGGGGAAGAGCCTGCGGCTTATCGTAAGGCTGTCCGCATAGTCGAATTCCACAGGCGGCTGCTCGTAGAGTGATAGCACGCTTCTCAAATGCCCCAGGTCGAAGCGTGCATTGTGTATGATGACGCAGTCCGCAGAGAGCAGCATCTGACGCAGTTCAGGCCAGATGCATCCAAATTCATCGCAGTTGCAGACATCCCAGTATGACAGCCCGTGTATGCTCGTGAAGTCCGCCCGCATCCAGCGATAGCCCTTGTGGGGGCATACCAGCCATTCCCTGCGTTCAGAAATCGCGCCGTCGTCAAGGATGGCGCAGCCCGCCGCGCAGATGCTGCCGCTCTTGCGGTTTGCCGTCTCGAAGTCAAGTCCTGCCAATTTCATAGTCGTTCCTCTTGTTTTTTATCAGACCATTGGTTGTTCTATCCATGTCCAATACAAAGCAAGTATTGTGCCAAAGTCAGTTTTTTATCAATCACTGCATAATATATGATATATTTTGGAGATTTCAAAAAAAATATAGTAATTTATGTAGGTTATTTCTTGAACAATGAGATAATTTTTTGAACAGTACATGGTTGACGAGTATGTTAAAACAGTCATGGCAATATTTGTTGTTGAGATTTGCCATAATCATGAGATGATTGTGAAATTCCTGGTATGGTATGTCTTTTCCACTGCTTATCGCCAGTGGCGCAGGGTTTATTGCGGGTGGGCACGATCTTACTGACGTCCGCGCAGAACAAACAATCATGCATGATGAACCCTATTATGCTGTAACCTTTTGATTGTTTATGTGTAAACATTGCAGAACGCCAATTTGAAGTTACATTTTAACCATTTGACAACGAAATATTAGGAGAACAGATCATGGCTATTGAATTTAATGTTACAGCGCTTGACCGTTTTCGCAACGTGGAATTCGGCAATAATGAAAATACGACTGCACACATTACTTACAGTGGCGATGTGGAGGCGGGCAAGGTGTATGGCGGTAAGTTCTCGGCGATAGGGCGCAGCCGTGAAGAAGAGAAAGCCAATAACCAAGTGCGTACCGAACTGCTAAAGACGCTTGGCAACCTCTTCGGACTAGAGGGTATGACTGAGGCCAACGGAAAGGTCACCTTCTCCAAGGCGTTCATGGACAAACTGGAGCAGATGATTGGCAAAGACTTCAAGCGTGAAGATTTCGGGATTAAGAATGGCGTAGTAGCCTCAGGCAGACCGCTCACACAGCGTCGCATCAATGCGATTCTTGACAAGGCGGAGATTTTAGGCGTCCAAGCCAAGAAGACAGGCGAAGTGAAGGGTATTACCAGCGCCCCCTAGGAACTCTACGTCAAGTACTCCGCGAAGTTGGATGAACTCAAGGCGGATTTGGGGCTTGCTGGTCTTACCCCCAAGGAGTTGCGTGCGAAACTGGAGAAATCTCCTGAACTCAAGATTTTCGTCAGGCTTGAAAAGAGCCTTGATTATCTTATGAACGAACTGGACGTTGTTCGTCCCTCGGGCGAGAACGACCCATCTGCCCTGCGGCACACAGTTGGGTTTGACGACCATGTGAACATGTACGGGGACAATCCTGAGGAGTTTGAAGGAACCCGCTTCGAGTTCAAGAATCCAGATACTGGCAAGTATATGAAAATCGAGTCTGACAAAGACCTCAGAGAACTGGGCCAACTTCTGTGGAAGCGGCTTGGCGGCACTCTCATCCACACCGAGCGCGTTAACCTGGATGCCAAAAACTCCACTTCCATTGAGCCGCTGAAGAAGTACATCATGGATACGATCAAGATGTTCGTGATGAAGGGCATTGACACCTACTTTGAGGCGAAGGAGCAGGGCAAGGTTGATCTCTACTTGGCGCACATCAAGGAGCCTGGCGCCTGCATGGAGGACCAGGGCTCGAAGTTCCAATTATTTGAGGAGAAGAATCTAATTGAGGAGGAGCCTCTGGACCAGAAGCAAGTGGAGGAACTTAACCGCATCGCACTCCAGC
>JAFSTJ010000425.1 GCA_017450525.1 Victivallales bacterium
ACCTGCCTCCAGCTGAACTTCCACCTCGCGGTAGTCTCCAATACGCTCGGCAACTGGCCGATAGACATGCTCCAGACGCTCTGTTTCAAAAAATGTTCTGCTCATGCCTGTGCCCTCCTGACAATCTTCCTGTATTCCACGGGCAACACGCATACAAAGCGTCCCCGCCAGTCATTCCAATTCTGGAGTATCCTGCCTGCCTTCTGGCTACCTGTGGCTTCATGGTGCATTTCCAGCAGTTTCAGCAGTTCTTTTTCCTCGTCGGAGCCAGAGCGTATTGATTCCAGGTCCACCGTGTCCAGATTACAGCGCAGGTCGAAGTCGCCGTCCTCGTCCAGCACGTATGCAATGCCTCCCGTCATGCCCGCGGCAAAGTTGACGCCAGTCTTGCCTAGGACTGCAACGCGTCCACCTGTCATGTATTCGCAGCCATGGTCACCTATGCCTTCGACCACTGCGTTGAAGCCGCTGTTACGTATTGCGAAGCGTTCTCCAGCCTGTCCATTGATGTATATTTCACCAGAGGTTCCTCCATAGCCGATGACATTGCCTGCGATGACATTTTCCTCGGCAAGGCATGTCGCCTCTTTGTCCTGGACAACGATGATTTTGCCTCCAGAAAGTCCTTTTCCCATGTAGTCGTTTGCCTCGCCTTCCAGGCGGAACGTGATTCCCTTCCCTAGAAAAGCGCCGAAACTCTGTCCAGCAATGCCGTGGAAATTGACCTTCCATGTGTCGTCTGGCAGGCCTTGTTCGCCATTTGCAAGTGCAACTTGACTGGAGACAAATGCGCCTACAGAGCGGTCGGAATTGCTGATTGCCAGGCTGATTTCCGCTTGCTTGTAGTTCTTGAATGCCTTGCCCAACATTGGTATGAGTTTTTCCTCGTCCAAAGTGGACTGTGAATGCCTTTCGCCTTGCCAGCGCAATTCATTGCCATTTACATGGTGCAGCATGGCATTGAAATCCAGAGTGGCGGCCTTTCCAATGGCAAGTTCTGGATTGAGTTCCAGCAGTTCCGAATGCCCCACGGCCTCGTCCAGGGAGTGAAGTCCAAGTGAGGCAAGTATGCCGCGTGCCTCGCGAGCTATAAAATACAAGTAGTTGATGATGTGCTCTGGCTTGCCCTGGAAATGCTTGCGTATTTCCGGATTCTGGGTTGTGATGCCTGCTGGGCATGTATTGTCCTGGCATTGGCGAAGCATCAGGCAGCCCAGAGAAAGCAGTAGCGAGGTGGCAAAGCCGAATTCCTCCGCGCCCAGCAATGCGGCTATTACCACATCGCGTCCAGTACGCAACTGCCCATCCACCTGCAATTTGACTTTTCCTCGCAAGTTGTTCTTGACTAATGTCTGTTGTGCTTCGGCAAGCCCGATTTCCCAGGGCATTCCTGTGTGCTTGATGGAACTCAATGGCGCGGCGCCTGTGCCGCCGTCATGCCCTGAAATGACCACAACGTCAGCCTGTGCCTTTGCAACGCCAGCTGCTACCGTGCCCACGCCGCTTTCAGAGACCAGTTTTACGGAAATTCGTGCCTTTGCATTGGAGGCACGCAGGTCGTGTATGAGTTGTGCCAAATCCTCAATGGAGTAGATGTCATGGTGCGGCGGCGGTGAAATAAGGGTGACATGGGGTGTTGAGTGGCGCGTGCGAGCGATTTCATCGTTGACCTTGTCCCCAGGCAACTGCCCGCCTTCGCCAGGCTTTGCTCCCTGTGCCATCTTGATTTGCAAGTCCTTTGCGTGGGCCAGGTAGTTGATGGTGACGCCAAAGCGCCCAGATGCGACCTGCCTTATTGCACTGGCACGGGCTTCACCATTTGCATTGGGCAAATCACGCTCGGCTCCCTCGCCGCCTTCACCAGAATTGCTCATGCAACCAAGACGGTTGAAGGCAACCGCGATGGCCTCATGGGCCTCTGGACTTAGTGCGCCCAGGCTCATTGCCCCACCTACGAAATGCCTTATTATGCTATCCTCTCCTTCCACTTCCTCCAGCGAAAGTGGCTGCTCAACCTTGCGGAAGCGTAGCAGATCCCTGAGGCGTATCGGCTGCTTTGGCTCATTAAGCCCCTTGGAAAAGGCAAGATACTGCGCTTCGTCGTTTTCGCGAACGGCACGGTGCAAGGCGCATATCGATTGGGGCGTGACAAGATGTGGCTCTCCCTGTACGCGCCAGCGGTAGTTTCCTCCCAAAGGCAGCAGTGTGCTGGTTTGGGCCGCCTCCACGCGAGCGCGAACTTCCTTCTCAATTTCAGCCATACCGATTCCTCCAACCGTGGATGGCGTACCAGGAAAATAACGCTGTATGAGTTTCTTGCCAAGACCAAGTGCCTCGAACATTTGAGCTGAGCGATAACTGCGCAGAGTGGCGATGCCCATCTTGGACATGCACTTTAAAATGCCCTTGTCAATGGCGGTAATGTAGTTTTCAGTTGCCTTTGCGGGGTCGCCGTCCTTCGCCAAATCAACAACTGTCTCCAATGCAAGATATGGATGTATTGCTGTTGCGCCATAGCCCAGTAGCAATGCAAAGTGCATTACCTCGCGGATTTCGCCTGATTCCACAATGACGCCGACTGGCGGGCGAAGACCAGCGGCTGTCAAGGCGCGGTTTACCGCGGCTACTGCCAGTAGTGAAGGCATGGGCAATTCATCGTCTGGCAACATGCGATCGCTCAACAGCAAAATTCCAGCGCCTCCCTTTACAGCGGAAACAGCCTGCGCCTCCAATACGTCCAATGCGCTCTTCAGTTCCGTTTTCCAGCCGATTTGAAGAGTCCTGACCAATACACGCGGTTTTTCCAGCACCATCAGTCGCGCCAGGTCGCCGCCCGTCAGGATTGGGCGTGCCAGGCGTATGACGCTGGCACGGTGTTCTTCCTCTGAAAGAATGTTGCCGCAGTTGCCGATGTATGTTGTCAGGCTCATTACCAGTTCCTCCCTGATGGGGTCTATTGGAGGATTGGTCACCTGTGCAAAGCGTTGCTTGAAGTAGTTGAATAGCAATTGCGGCTTTGGCGAAAGCACTGCCAATGCCGCGTCATTGCCCATGGAGCCCAGCGGTTCGTGTCCATTTTCCACCATTGGACGCACTATCAGTTCCACATCCTCTTGCGTCCAGCCAAAGATGCGCTGCCGCTGGCGAAGATTGTCCCCGACTTTTGAGGCTGCTATGGTGTCGAACATTCCAGCCACAGGTATCTTGTTTTCCTTGGACCAGCGGCGGTATGGACTTTGGCGCGCTATGGTGTTCTTGAGTTCCGCATCCAGCACTAGGCGATGCGCATTCAGGTCGCACCACAGGATTTCGCCTGGCTTGAGCCGCCCGCGGCGTATGACATCTCCTGCAGGAATATCCAGTACGCCTGTTTCGGATGCCAGCACGAATAGCCCGTCCTTTGTCAGCGAATATCTAGCGGGGCGGAGGCCATTGCGGTCCAGCATGGCGCCGCATCCAATGCCGTCCGTGAAACTTAATGCAGCTGGACCATCCCAAGGCTCTACCAAAGTGGAGTGGTAGTCGAAGAAGCCGCGTATATCCTTTGTGATGTGGTAGTTTTCTCCCCATGCCTGGGGGATGAGCATAAGCATGACATGTGGAAGCCAGCGTCCAGAAAGCATTAGCAGTTCTGCCATGTTGTCCAGGCAGGCTGAATCGCTCTGGTTTTCGTCAATCAATGGCAGTAGTTTCTTTATGTCGTCTTCCAATAGGAAACTTCTTAGCAATGCCTCGCGTGCCCGTGCTTGGTTCAGATTGCCGCGTAGTGTGTTGATTTCACCGTTGTGTGCAAGAATACGGAATGGCTGCGCAAGTTGCCAGGTGGGGAAGGTGTTTGTGCTGTAGCGCTGGTGCACCAGAGCAAAGGGGGAGACGAATGCCTCGTCTGCCAAGTCAGGATAGAATGCCTCAATCTGAGGCGCAAGCATAAGTCCCTTGTAAACCACAGTCCTGCTGCTGAAACTTGGGAAATACACGTCCAGCAATTCCCGTTCAAGACGGCGTCGCAGCACGAATGCACGCCGTTCCAGCACTTCGCCTTCATCACCGCCTTCATGCACGATGAATAACTGGCGTATTACAGGACGGCATGAGCAGGCCGTTTCGCCTAGTTTTTCTGGAACGCAAGGTACATCTCTCCATGCCAATATACGGCAATTCTCCTCCTTGACGATGGACTTTATGGTC
>JAFSTJ010000426.1 GCA_017450525.1 Victivallales bacterium
ATTGAGAACGTGGAGCCTTTGCCAAGTGTGGATTGGACTTCCAGTTTGCCTCCCATGGCAATAGCCAGCTGGCGGCTGATTGTCAAGCCCAGACCAGTTCCACCATTGCGTGATGTCTTTGTGCCGAGCTGGACGTATGGCGACGCAATGCGTAAAAGATCCTCCCTTGATATTCCCTGACCAGTATCTTCAACCTGGAGGCGGAATGTGTCCTTCTTGAAGGCCGTTCTGATTTCCACATGCCCCTCTTTTGTGAATTTCATGGCATTGCCGACCAGGTTGAATGTTATCTGCCTGAGGCGTTGCGCATCCAGCATCAAAGTAGGCATGTTATCAAGTTTGCAGCGTATTTCGACCTTGCTGTTCTTGTTGGAAATCTTGAATGATTCCACTATCTCCTGTACCAGCTTAGTGCACACGGTTGGTTCTGGCTTGATTTCCATTCGTCCAGCCTCAAGCTTGGATATGTCCAGGACATCATTGATAAGATTGAGCAGTGTTTTGCTGCAGACCAGAATGGAATCAAGTGCCGTATTCTTTTCTTCCTCCGTATCAAAGCCAGTCTTAAGCATTTGGGAGAAGCCGATGATTGCGTTCAAAGGCGTCCTGATGTCATGACTGACTGTGGAGAAGAAATAGTTTTTAGCCTTGTTCATATCCTCTATCTGGGATTTCTCGATTGCCAGTTGCTGTTCCCGCTTCCTTAGGATTGAATACAGGTTCAGCACAATGGACAGCGCCACCACGAATATTAGCATTTCAATCACGCAGCCTTTCATAAGTGCGTTTTTCAAAATATCCATCTCGAATTCCAGAGATTGAATTCCATTTGGAGTGTTGTTCACAGTATCAAGAAGCTTGTCTGCATGTTCATTGAAACTCTGTATAATCCACATCATGCAGGAGAGAATGATCAATATGAACAGTGCCATGGAGACGACAACCGACTGCCCGACCTGCCTTGTGGTGTCATGCTTGAACATTATCCTGTAGGATATGCATCCCAACAAGCTCCATGCAGCAAGCAGTATGTATGATTCTGCACTCATGAAGACATTTGTCAAATGGTTTGGAAGCAATATGAGTAGTGAGAATATTACCGAGAACAATATGCCAATGGAACCTGCTGTCTTGTGTCCCGTCTTGTATGAAACAGCAGATGTGTAGCCGTATGCGATAATGGCGCCTATGCTTGTGATTTCAACTGAATGTGATATCAGGGAATATCCGAAAAATGGGACGACCATGGAGCCGAGCATAATCAGGAGAATTGCGTTTCTTGGCGACGCGTCTTTGTCCAGCAGACCGAAACGCCTTGGCACGATTCCGTTTTTGGCCATTGCGAAAATTAGTCTGCTGGTTGCGATGAATGTGGCGATAAGGCCAGTGAACTGCCCTGCAAACATGGCTGTTGCCATCATGATCAGGCCAGGCTTTCCAAAGACGCTGTGAGCCGCCGCGAATATGGGCATGCTTTCTAGTCCTTTGAGGTTGGGTAAATCCTTCATGTATTCCAGCCATGAATTATAGCCTGTAGGATATGCAAGCACAGGCATCAGCGCAAGGGAAATGTAAATGACTACCGCAGTGATTAGCACTATGGTGAAGATGGAGAAGGTCTGCTTTACTTGGAAGTTAAACTCGCCTGACGAATTGGAGATGGCCTCGAAGCCTATGAACAACAATGGCGCCAATGAGAAAATATGCAGGAACTGCATTAGTTTAGTCTCACCACTGGCGAAGGCAGGCATCATGGTCGCGATGCCTCCTGTATGGTGTTTCAATATGCCAAAAAAGCAGAAAAGTACCAGTATGACCACGATTGCCACCAGAGATGTCTGTACTATTGCAGCTATTTTTTTTGAGCACATGCAGAATAGGCCTGCTATTAGGATCATCACCATGGAAAGCAATATTTCTCCAGCGTAGAGTTTGAATCCCGCCAATTCGTAAAGGTAACCGAATTGCAATGCATCGTTGATTACCAGGCGTGCCAGTATCACCACTGCGGTTGCGTTTGCCCAGAGAATGGATATGTATGTCAGGCTCAGGAACCAGCTCATGAGGAAGGCATGATCGTTTCCGAGAACCGTGTTCGTGAAGATGAAGGAACCGCCAGGTCCAGGTACTTTCTTTGCAATTGTATGGTAGCACCAGGCGATGAAAATAAGAACGGCTGCGCCTGCGACAATGCTGAGTATTGTCCCCATTGGTCCTGCAATGGGCAGGAATGCAGTTCCTGGCATGACAAATGAATTCCAGCCAATTGCGTATCCCAGGGACAGGGATATGGCCATAAGTGGATTCAGATATGGGCGAAGTGCCATGGGCCCCCAGTCACGATTCTTGGGAGTGCCATCGTCATTTGTCGTCTTGTTTTGAAAAATGTCCAGAAACATAAATCTTTTCCAAACAAAATGCATTATACTGCCAGGTGTTTTGTCAGGCAGTGTGATTCAATGCAGGTCTTTCATCCTTTATTGTTTTAGAAGCAGTTGCTTGTTTTTGCGCCATGGGGCTGTCAGCCAGGTAGGAAATAATGGCGAACATGAACATAAGGCATATCAGGTTCAGCTGCTGCCTATACACCCATTCGAAGCAGCTCTGTATTGCAATGATTGTGAAACCTCCTACAAGCCCCGCTGGAATGAAGAACCACTCGGTGTTTTCCAGGCGTTTCATAAGTGATATGCATTTTATGTAGTGCCAGGCAAACCAGGCAATCATTGCAAGCAGTGCAGGAATGCCACATTCTGCGCATACCAGGAGATACACGGTCTCCACAATGCCATCGGCAAAGTCCTCGCCTCTGCCTGTTTTACGGTCTGCTCTTTCTGCATATTCGTATGGAGGATTGATTTTTATGCCCCAGTTGTTTATGCCCACGCCTTGCCATGGCTTGTCCTTTATCATTTCCCAGGCGCAGAGCGCCAGTTCCACGCGCGTTGTGCCTGATGCCTCTGGTGCTTTTTCAAATCGCTCTATTATCCGTGGCAGCATAAGAGCCAGCCCCACCATGCCAGCCAGTCCAATGGGCAGTACGCGGATAATCCAATTGCGCGGGCGTTGCTTGAATATGCAGAGCAGGAAAGAAATGCCATAACCTATGGGCATGAGCGCAAGTGCCATTCTTGAATAGGAACGAGCTGTTGCTGCCGCAGCGCAAATGAATGCCACGGAAAACAACTTGTATATTTTTGAACTGAAGCCATTAGTCACGTATGAGGCAAAGAAAATTGGACCGAACAGATGCATTCCCATTGCCATGGAATTCTGATGCGGGAACACGCCGTGAGGCTGATAGACGCCATGGACATGGTTCCAGACTATGACAAGCATGTTTATTATCGTGAATAATGCAAGGTAACTGATTACAGTCTTCAAATCATCTGACATCCGCAGGAAGTTGTATACTGCCACATATAGAAAATACAGCATTATCATCTTCCATATTTCAAACCAGGATATAAGCAGGTTTTCCGCCGAACTAAGACTGGGAAGGCATAGCAGAAAATAGATTATGTACAGGCGGTAGCCCCAGTTAGGCAGCCAACGCTTGAATTGGTTGGCAAACAAAAGTGCGCCAATTATGGAGAATGCCATCAGATGGAGCAGGCTGATCTCCATGCCCCTGGCACTTCCCCTGTAGCTCTCGTGGGAGAAGAAGTTGATGGATGTCCGTATATACAGGCACATCGCAATAATCATGCCGAAGAAGGCGTTCTTTATCCAATACTTGTTCTGTGACAGCAGGAATGAGAATGGAATAACCCCCAGGGCTGCTATTGTGAATATCAGGTATTTCATTTTTCACAGTTCTATCGTATTGGACACCTTTGACGACATGAGGTTTATGAGCTGGAATGTAGGCATCAGCTTGCGAACGAATACATTGTATTCGGCAAGGGTATCCTTGGGAACATATACAATGTCGTTGGCTTTTAGGGCTATGTTCGGTTTCTTGCCAGCCATTATGGCATCCACATCAACCTTGTACATCTTCGGGTTTGACATGCTACCGCGGATAATTATGACATTGCTCCAATGTGTGTCATTCATCCAGCCTGCTGCTGTAAGGAATTCAATAAGACCCATGCCTGATTCATACAGGCGTTTGTGGGGATGGCGTACATCACCGCAAATTGTGACGCTGGATTCCATTCTTTGGGCAACGAAAATGTAGTCGCCTTTTTTCAATCTAATGTTGTTCAGCCTTTCTCCATGCTCTATTGCCGCTTTGAAGTCAACTGGAAGTATTTTGTCATTTCTAACAATAATGGAGTGCTCCAAGTCTGCCACATCCACAACGGTGCCATTGAAAAGTCTTGAGGCACTGCTGCCTGCCATGGCGTATGCATCTGCCAGGCGGGATGAAGAGGAAATGTTGTAAAGACCTGGCTTGGCAACTGATCCTGCAATTGTTATGGTTTCGCTGGATACCTCCAGTACAGAAACACCAACAACAGGATGCTTTATGTATGGCTCAAGACCTTTGGCTATGGCATCCCTCGCTTCGCTTATAGTCAGTCCAGATACTATCAATTGGCCTACGAAAACCATTCCTATGGAACCATCTGGACTGACCTTTGTGATTATGTTCAGGTCATCGTGTCCATAGACGCGGACATCGATTTTGTCCCCAGCATTGATATGGTAGGCTGCATCTTCCTCGTTTGCGAGGCGCTCGAGTTCTTCTAGCCTGCGCTTTTCATTTTCTTCATCATTCCCAGATTCCTCGAGATCGGAATTGTCTCCCTGTACCTCGCCCAGCAAAGAATTGTACTGATTTGTCCAGCGGTTAGGATAGCAACCTGAAAGTGCAATGGCAAGCACAAATGTTGAAAACAATAAAGTCCTGGAATTAAACATTTTCCAACTCCATTTCTCTGCGTACTTCTTTGATGGGCGAGCCTGAAATCAGCCCCATCATTTGCTTATTTGCATTTATGGCCAGTTTTCTCACATATTTAAGTTCTGAGCGTGGCGTTGCATTCGCGCCAACCAGCAGCAATGCCGATTCGCTCAATTCAAGAAGTTGCTGGAAGAAGTTGCCCCCATGCCTGATGCCATCAGGCAACATTATGAATACATTGTCGAATTCCTCGCGGAGCATGGCCAAATCGGCCTTGAACATCTGGATTTCTGTCGGTGCCAGGGCGTAATGGCTTGCAGTGGGGAACCAGCCATGTGTGTCCTTGCGTACAAGATTGACAAGGT
This sequence comes from Victivallales bacterium, assembly GCA_017450525.1. Taxonomy (GTDB): domain Bacteria; phylum Verrucomicrobiota; class Lentisphaeria; order Oligosphaerales; family Oligosphaeraceae; genus RGIG3456. Next base: position 5,218 of record JAFSTJ010000426.1, read on the forward strand.
TTTCCGCATCATCGGGAGGCGTAAAGCCAATGGAGGGCACTATCTCCATCAGGAAAGCCCTCTGACCTGCCATGGAAAGGGACCAGTCTAATTCCTTGGAGAATTTTCTCAAGTAGCGTGCTCCTGGCAGTCGGCATACCAGCACCGCCCCTTTGGGAAGCTCTGCGTTGCAGAAATTCAATGCCACCACATCCAGGACTTCTTTTTCATGTTCATCGCTTAGAATGTCTGGTTTGGGCAGGGATCCCAGCACAAGTATGTCGTCGTATGCGGCAAGCTCCCTGGTATTGCGTACCTTGCCGAAGAAGTACTCCAGAAGTATGATCCAGAACGTCAAGGACAGTGTGCAGATCAGCGCACCGCCTATTGCAATTCCCAGATTTTTCACGTTCACGGGGCCTTTGTCCCTTGCTCCGCTGGCCATCTCGATTTGGTGCAGGTCGCTTGTTGCAGTCATTTCAAGATATTCAATGTCACTTATGTTTTCATTAAGATCATGTATGGCCTTGTCAATTTCCTCGCGCTTGACATTGATGCGCTGAAGTTGTGGAATTACCCTTGTCAGCACTTCGCATTTCTCTTCGTTGATCTTGATTTCATTCTCAATTGTGCTGAGAGATTCTGAAAGCACTTCCATCCTCTGCGTTACTTCCGAAAGTTCAACAATGGAATGTTCGACTTTTTCCACAGCACTTATATCAAGATTGTCAATGCCATTTGCCTTGAGCAGGGCCAAGTACTCTTTTTCTAGTGCCTTGCGGTCATCAATCTTGCCCTGAACCTTTGGGTTAATGTCAGTGTACATATCTTTGAGTTTGACCAATTCCGCATCCATTGCGGAAATCTCCTCCATTTTCTTGCGTATGAGCGGTGCGCATTTGAGGATTGAATTGTCCATCTGACCTATGGTTGCCTCAAGGCGTTTTTTCTTGACCTCCTCCTTGGCAATTTGCACGCTCAATGTGGAATAGTTGTGCCTCTGGTCTGAAATAAGGCTATTGAGGAGCGTCAAGGTTTCAACAGGCGATACGACACCAGCTTTCCCCTTTGCCACAGCTTCCTCCGCATCCAGCACGGCAATCTGCTCCAACAGGTTTTGTTTTCTTAATTCAAGGGTTTCGTTCCACTGTTTCAAGTCATTTGAGCGGAAAGTCTTGTATTCTTCTATGAGAATCTCCGCGTATGTGTTGACCTTTTCTATGGCGCCTTTCTGTGAGCTTGAATAGGCCGTGAGGGTAAAGAAATTGCTGGGTTTGCGCTCCTGCTTTACTGTCAAATCAGAAATCAGAGAGGTTCTCTCCTTTTCTGGCAAGTCATCCATGGTGAAGCCCAGGCGACGCTTAAGGGAACCTCTGTCCAATATGCCATTGAGGTGCTTGTCATTCATCGCCTGCACATTTTTGGTGCTTCTGGGCGTGAACATCAATTTTGTGGATGCGCTGTATCTTGTGGTACTGTTTGCAAAATGGCTTATCACATGTATGGAAAACACCACTGACAGCACGATAAACACAATTACAAGCAACCATAGCCATTTCAGCAGGATCACAAGCGCAATGCCCTTGAATGTGGCGAATTTGCGCATTTGTTCCCGTTCATAATCTGTAATCTCTTCGCTCATGATTGTTGTTAAAATCCCAAATTATATGCTTTTGTAGAAATTCACGAGATTTGCAGCCAGAACATTCCAATCGTAGTTCCTTGCGGCTTTTGTTCCCGCCTCCTTCATCTTGCAGGCAAGTCCTTTTTC
>JAFSTJ010000427.1 GCA_017450525.1 Victivallales bacterium
ATAGTCCATAATGTCCATTCCCTCTGGAATCTGCTGCAAGGTTGAGAATTCGATGCAGTCAAAGCCCATCTCCTTTGCCTTTGCAATGCACTCAATCTCCTTCATGCGACCATTTCTGGTCATGCCGCTGAAACTGTAGGAACTAACACCAATCTGCATTTTTAATCTCCTTAATTGTTAATTTTATATGCACACTCAAGTTGTCTTGAAAATCCTGTTGTAATTGGAAAGAACTGCATTGGAAAGGTCCACAATGGAACAATGCCTGATTTCCGCCAATTTTTCCAAAACTGTCCTGACATGCCAGGGGCGTTTTGCCTCGTCATTGAATGGCATGTCTGGCGTGTCAGTCTCCGTCAATATGCAATCCAACGGCACATTTTCCACTGCCTTCAGCACACGTTTTCCACGGAGAATGCTGGTGTTGAAGGAAAGGCAAAGCCCCAAATCCAACAGTCGCCTAGCAATCTCCCATGAGCCAGTGAAGTTGTGGCAGTAGCCCGCAATGCAAGTTATGCCTTTCTGCGAGAGCAGGTCAAAGAACTCGTTCCAGGGAACACGTATGTGCAATGCAACTGGAAGCCTAGCCTCCATGGCAATGTCAAGTTGCCGCAAAAACACATTTCTTAGCAATTCATCGCTTTGTCCGCCAGTGGGAGCATCCAAGCCAATTTCTCCAATTGCGCGAACCTTGTTGCTGGAAATGCAGTCGCAAAGTTTCCTTTCAACTATGTCATTCCACATTTCGGCCATGAAAGGATGCAAGCCAACGGACGCGTCAAAGTCAAATTGCCTTGCCAAATCAATTGAAGTCTGCCAATCCTGTGGACAAGTCCCATTTATCAGAATGCGCTGTACTTGATGCGTGGCGCAATCCTTGACTATGGAAATGCGTTCATTTGCAAGGCGCGCATCCGCCAAGTGGCAATGGCAGTCAACAAGTGGAAGCACGCATGTCATCTAAAGGCTCCAAGTGAGAGCAGCCTTTCAATGAGTGCTTCGCTTTTCTGCTGGCAAAGAGCCTTGGCATTACTGCCCCATGCCTCTACATTCAGCCTCAACTTGGGTTCGTTGCCAGAAGGCCTGATGACAAACCACCAGCCTTCTTCGCCATCGTACTGCATTTTCAAATCAGGAGCAGGCAGGCTCTGGGGCTTGTATTCGCCGTTGTTTTCAAAAACACGCTGCACTCCCAGTTTTGGATCCTGAGCCACCTCGAACCTGCGTACACCGTCCTTGTTTTCCGCTTTCCAAACCGCCGTCATCACAGGCAGAATCTCGTCGCTGCTCTTCAAGTTGAAGTTGTTTTCGCCGCTCCAGACATAGTTTTGCCTCCAGGCGGCAAGCAGGTCTGGCAGTGATTTTCTCTGCTCACGAAGCCTCCAGACTATCTCAATCATGAACAGGCTGGTCAGCACACCGCTGTCAAGATAGAAGAAGTCAGGATAGAAGTAATGCCCAGAATGCTCTCCAGCGAAAACACAGCGAGACTGCAATTCGGGATGACGCATCAGCAATTTGATGCGGCCATGTCCAACCGGAGTGTCAATCAATGTGACTGAACCACTCTTCGGGAACAAATCCTCCAGCAATTTCGAGCAGCACAGGTTTCTCATCACAACAGGTTCTTTGACGCTGCTTTCCTGGAGGCGATGTTGTGCAATCAATGCAAGAACCTGTGAAGGCAGGATTTCTTCTCCTGTTGCATCCACGAAGCCTGCACGGTCCGCATCGCCGTCAAAGCATATCCCCAAATCAGCCTGGTGCTGCTGTACCTGTTCCGACAACCTTGCCATGTACTTCTTGTCCAGCGGATTAGGCACGCCTTCGGGGAAGTCGCCATCAGGTTCAGGCTCTATCAAGGTGGATTGCAATCCCCTGCCCCGCATCATTTCCGCAATTGCTCCAAATGCAAGAGCGCCCATGCCATGTCCAGCCAGCACCACAATGCGTATTTGTGCATGGGGGGATTCTTCGCGCCTGTCCAGCCCGCTCAGACGCAGCAGGAACTCCGCGTATGCCCTGAAGTCAAGCAATTGCATGGGAATGCTGGAATTGTGGTTGGCCTGGCAAGAAGCAGTGCACCCCTCGCATTTGTGGGCGCATACATTTGTTTTTTCCTGGCTAGAATCGGTTTTGTATGCCGCCGCTGTTTCCCCTATTTCCACAAGTTCAGCAGAAGTGAATGGCAGGCATCCGCCATGCAGCAACTTTATGCCGTTGTATTCCTTTGGATTGTGGGAGGCCGTTATCATGGCTCCAGCTGTAAACTCGCTTCTAGTGCCGCAGATGTAGTAGATATGCTCCGTGGACAGCAGACCGAAGGAAACGCAAGTACCGCCTGCTGCCTGGAAACCAGCCGCAAAGCCAGACTGTATCTCCAGATTACCGTGCCTGCAATCATAACCAATTGCAATGCGCGGCGCGGCGCAATTCTTGGCAAGAAGGCTGCACACGGCGTAGCCAATCGCCTCAGCAGTCTTGCAATTCAATTCCTGTGGGTACAGCCCACGTATGTCGTCTCTCTTTATATATGCTGGAAGCATGTCACACCCCAATTATCACAGACGCATGAAAATCACGCGTCATGTGTGCGCGGCTTACGAGCCGCGCACATAAATGCATTAGCAATTCTTCGCCTTTTCCAGCGCCTGGTCAAAGTCCTCGATGATGTCGTTGATGTTCTCCAAGCCCACGGAGACACGTATCAAATCAGGTGACACGCCCGCCGCGATAAGTTCTTCCTCGCTAAGCTGGCGGTGCGTCATGCTAGCAGGATGCAGAACGCATGTGCGCAAATCAGCCACATGCACTGCGATGGCGGCGATCTTCAGGCTGTTCATGGCGATTTCGCCTGCCTTCACACCGCCCTTCACGCCGAAGCAAAGGACGCCGCTGCACATTCCATTCAGATACTTTTGCGCCAAGGCATAATCGGGGCTGGATTCAAGACCAGGATATGTCACCCACTTCACCATTGGATGCTTTTCAAGATGCTTTGCCAATGCCAGGGCATTGCTGCTGTGACGTTCCATGCGCAGATGCAAAGTCTCGCATCCAACCATGGACATAAAGGCATTGAACGGCATCATGGGGGAGCCCATGTCGCGAATCCACTGTGCCCTCATCTTTGCGGAATATGGAGCAGGCTGGAAATTCTTGAAATAAATCAGACCGTGGTAACTTTCGTCTGGCTCAACCAGTCCAGGGAATTTCCCATTGTCCCAGGGGAAACCGCCCTTTTCGACAATCATTCCACCCACGCTGGTGGCATGCCCGTCAATGTACTTGGTGGTGGAATGGGTCACAATGTCCGCTCCCCATTCGAATGGACGGCAGATGAAGGGCGTTGGGAATGTATTGTCCACAATCAGAGGCAGACCATTCTTGTGCGCCACCTTGGCGAACTTCTCAATGTCCAGCACAGTCAATGCTGGATTAGCCAGCATCTCAGAGAAGATTGCCTTTGTGTTGTCTTGTATTGCCGCCTGTATCTCTTCCTCGCTTGCCTCTGGTGAAATGAATGTGAAAGTGATTCCCATTTTCTTCAGGGTGTTGGAGAACAGGGACACCGTTCCGCCATACAATGTGGCGGTAGAGACGATGTGGTCGCCGCACTGCGCAATGTTGAGAATTGAGAATGCGTTTGCATTCTGACCAGAACTGGTGGCAACTGCCGCTACGCCGCCTTCCAATGCGGCAATCTTGCGCTCAAAGCAATCCACGGTGGGATTAGCCAGCCTGGTGTAGAAGAAGCCTGCTCGCTTCAGGTCAAACAAATCTGCCACACTCTGCACATCGTTGTATTTATAGGTCGTGCTCTGCGCAATCGGCACCACGCGGGGGCCGCCGTTCTCAGGCGTATAGCCAGACTGCACTGCCTTCGTCTCTATTCTCCACTTGCTTTCGTCCATTTCCTTTCTCCTTGAATTACCTGAAGTTCCTAAATACAACAAAAATTGCGTAAATTTAACGCAAGGAGCATACTTTACAAGAATGAAATATTCCCGCTTTACAAAAGTTGCTTTTCTGTTAAAGTACATTGATTTTGTTTCAATTCACAATAACTCCGTAACAATGAAACTAACGATATTTGCTTTTATCATATTATTCTGCCTACAGGCGACAGGCCTTGAAAAGGACACCATAAACATCCCTTCCCTTACGCCAGTAAATGCCATTACATTTGGCGGCTACAATACAATCAACCTGGTGACTGGCGGAAAGCCCAATTTCGCCATTGCGGCAGACCTGGAAATGGAAAAGGGCATACTGGAGGAAAGGCAATCCTTGACAAAGGCAGTGAAAGTAATCCAGAAGGCATTCAAAAACTGCACTGGAGCAGACGTGAAAGTCTTCCATCCAGAAGATACACGGCTGAAAGATTTTCCAGTAGTCATGTCAATGGGTGACAACGCCATAACAAGAAGACTGAATGTTGATACTTCGCAGATACCCAGGCAGGGCTTCATCGTGCGTGCCACTAGCACTGTCGTACTCATCGCTGGATATGACGGCTCATTCGTGCCTGACAGCTATACACCATACGACTGGGCACGAATTCGCTACAATGGAACTTTGAACGCTGCATACGACTTTGTCGAGCGAGTGCTAGGCGTAAGATACTACTTTCCTGGTATCGGAACTATCTACCCGAAACACAATGATGTGTCAATACCCACTATGGAGTACAAGGACGAACCCCACTTCATCAACCGTTTCAGCCACACCATCGCCAGGGCACAGGACAAGAGCAGCTTCTATCCTGAAATGCAAGCTTCACAAAACGAGGACTGGGAAGCACGCTACAGGCTGGCTAGAGGAAACGGTTTCTGGGCTGGACAGGCCCCCGCGGTCGAATTGCTGGACAAGAAACACCCCAATGAACTGGATACCATACACTACAGGGACGGCAACGGCCACCTCTACTACAATGCTAAAAAACATATTGGAAACTATATGGACACTTCCAATCTGGACCTGGTGGACCTGCTGCTACAAGAATTGAACGAGCACTTCAACAGCAATGGAAAAGACCAGTCCGTATGGATGAATTTCCAGGCCAACCTCAATTATATCACATTTGGGCAATGCTACACGGTGATGCACGATATGGACAGCAGTTCCATACGGGAATACAATCTTGTCCCTGATGAACTCAGAGGCAATCCTTTGCAGGAATTGTCCAACGTCCATGCCCGTTTCACCTTCCATTTTGCAAAAAAACTGAAAGAGGCGTATCCAGGGCGCCGTCTAATCGTTACGCCATACAGCAACTATTTTCTTCCACCAACCATTCCTGAATACCAAAAATACCCAGATAACATCGACTTATGCCTGTCATTGCATAATCTGCCTGAAAAGGCTGTTGACGAGGCCGTTGTCAAGAAATGGCGCAATTTGATGCAGGACTATTACGAAATGCTGGGAAGACGGCCAATTGCCGCAGTTTGGATGTTAAACCCCAACATATTTCACAACCGCTGGGCACGAGCCGTATCAGGCAAATACCTGGGCAGGATAGCACAAGCACTTTCTCCATTCTTGGGCAAGGAGGAGATGATTTTCGACTACAATGGAAGCCACGAGTGGGAACTGTTCTACAACTACTACCTGGTTTGGCGCTGCCTCTGGAATCCCAATTTCAATGTTGAGGCCGCTCTCAAGGAAATGTGGGCATTGCTGTACGGCAATGCCGCCCCGCTTGTGGAGGCTTTCTACAACACTGTTTGCCAGCAATACGAGAAGAATGTTCTGGGCACGCCAATAGACCAGGCATTCGGCAAGGACACATTGGACAAACTTGAGGAGCTCTTGCAAAAAGCAGGCAAGGCTGTTGAACCAGATTCTCTTGAGGCCAAGAGACTTCAATTATTCAAACGTTATTGGAACAAGACCTTCATTGAAGCAAGAGCACTATCAGTTTTCAAACGTCCCGAATACAATATCAAACCTTGCGCAAGTAAACCAGTCATTGATGGAGTTGTGGACGACATCTGGGAACAGGCACAGGAAATCACACTGAAAGACGCACCATTCAGCCCAAGCCCAGGCAAATGCCCCACTTCAATCCGCATGATGAATTGCGGGGACGGCATCTATATTCTTCTGAAGTCACAAGGAATGCCGCGAGCCAAGAAGGAATACGCAGTATGGAACAACTGCTCACTGGAAATCTTGGTGAAAAAGGACCTGAAGGACATGGGACACCACCAACTGGCATTTGATGCAATGGGGCAGATATTCTCTGGCTATTCAGCATACGAGAACATGCTGGAAAATGTCACCGTAAAACATAATTCCAAATGCACATGCGCCTCCAATACCAAAGACGGGAACTGGCTTATGGAATGCTTCATCCCATGGAATGAAATCGGCGGCTTGCCAAAAGGTAATTCATTGTATGGAAACGTAGTCATTTCAAGAAAACAACCTGAAAAATGCATACAGTCCTTCTCCCTTACCTTTGGCAAAGAGGATGATGATCTGTACGGCATCTTTATCATAGAAAAATGACATCAGACATCCCGCATATTCCAGAATGGCTTCCACATGATTGGGCACAGGCACTGCATTCCTTCGACGCATCTTCCTTGAACCAGGCACTTGCCGCCGAATACGAAACAGGGGCAACAATCTACCCTCCAAAGGATTTGCTGTTCGAGGCATTCAGGCGCACCCCGCTGGACAATGTCCGCGCGGTCTGGCTGGGACAGGACCCATATCATGAGCCAGAGCAGGCTGTCGGCATAGCCTTTGCAGTGCCTGATTATGTCAAGATTCCACCTTCCTTGCGCAATATCTTCAAGGAATATGAAAGCGACCTTGGCAAGCCAGCCCCCGCATCAAGCATGCTTCTGGACTGGGCGGCGGCGGGTGTGCTGCTGCTGAACACAGCACTGACCGTTCGTGCGCATCAGGCCGCCTCCCATCGCAAACTAGGTTGGGAACCCTTTATACGCGCCGTGATAAGGACTATTTCCGCAAGAGAACGCTGCTGCGCATTCATCCTGCTGGGCAGCGATGCGCAACGCTTTAAAGACGAGATAGACGCATCACGCCACATTATCTTCCAGGCAGCCCATCCATCGCCGCTGTCCGCATACAGAGGCTTCTTCGGATGCCGCCTTTTCTCAACTGTGAACCAACTTCTCCTGTCCAAGGGAGAACCAGCCATAAATTGGTAATATCATTTGCATATTAACCCCCAAAAACAAAGGAAAAACAAAATGAGCGACACATTGATTCTCACCCACAGCCAAATTGAAAAACTCATGCCCTACAGCGAATTTCCCACTGCCATCGAGACAGTGTTCCGCGAATGGGGCAATGGAAATGTGGTCATGCCGCCCAAAATACACCTGGACATGGCACGCAGCGGCTATGATTCATGGAACAACGCCATGCCTGGATACGTAGTGCCACAAGGAGCAGCAGGCATAAAGTGGATTGGCGGTTATGCGGACAACCCAAAGAACGGACTTCCCTACATTCGTGGCGTCGTAACTCTTACCGAGCCAAAGAACGGCGATACACTGGCTTTCATGGACGGTGTTTACATCTCCGACTGGCGTACTGGCGCATCAGCCGCAGTGGCAATCAAATACCTGGCTAGAAAAGGCTTCAAAAAGGTTACCATCGTAGGCGCAGGCACCCAGGGCAGAACCGCAGCCGCATGCATACATGTGTTCTTCCCAGAAGCGGAAATCACTGTAGCCGACATTTCAGAAAAGAATCTCGCCTCATTCAAGCAGGTTGTCAAGGAGAAATACGGCATTGACGCAAAAACCTCGACCGACGCCAACGAAGCCTCCAAGGATGCAGATGCAATCGTGCTGCTGACCACAGCAACCAAGCCTTTCCTGAAAAAAGAGGCACTGAAGCCTGGCGTGCTCCTGCTGGGCATGGGCTCGTACCAGCAGGCTTTCGATGATGCAATCCTCAGTTGCGACAAGGTGCTGGTTGACAGCGCAGGTCAGGCTGCCCACCGCGGCGAAATCAAGGAACTTGTGGAAAGCGGCAAGATCGATGAAAAATCCCTCACACCAGAATTGGGTGAAATCGTGGCAGGCAAGGCCAAAGGCCGCACATCCGACGATGAGAAGATACTCATCGTCCTGGTCGGACTGGGCGCACATGACGTGTTCTGCGCCAGCCAGGCTTACAAGCGCGCCAAAGCCGCTGGCATCGGAACTGCAATCGACCTGAACAAATAATTCAACGCTAGGGCTCTCTTTTTTTACGCAGAGGCGCAAAGGCGC
>JAFSTJ010000428.1 GCA_017450525.1 Victivallales bacterium
ACTGGCATCGGCGCAGGCATCTACGAAACCGTGGAACTGCTGGGCAAGGACAAGACACTCCGCCGCCTGGCACACACAATAGACAACATTCTCTAAGCGCCATGTTCATGTGGGCGCCGAAGCGGCGCCCACTCAGGTTGCCTTAGCGAAAAAACATCTCTAAACATAAAAACGTATATTCCCTCTATGGGGCATATTCATGTTAGTGCAACCTGAGTGTGCGCCACCTTGGCGCACACATACAAACTAAGGAGGAAAGCATGTCACAGCCAGTAATAGCGATAATTGGACGCCCCAACGTGGGCAAGTCAGCACTGTTCAACTGCATCCTTCGGAAACGCGTGTCCATTGTGCACGAGCAAAGTGGCGTGACCAGGGATCACATTGCCGCTCCTGCGGAGCATTTCGGCAAGCATTTCCTGCTGGTGGACACGGGGGGACTGGGCGTACATCATAGAGAAAACACCACCGACATCTTCGACGGCATGATACGAGAGCAGGTTGAAGAAGTTGTCAAGGAAGCATCAGCGCTGATCTGGGTGGTGAACATACAGGAAGGCGTGACAATTCAGGACGAGGAAGTTTCGGACTTCATACGCAAGACAGGCAAGCCATTTGTCATCGCCGCCAACAAGGGTGACAATGACAACCTGCGTTCAGAGGCGGTGCCTGCATTCGCGCGTCTTGGTTGCAGCGAAATCTTCCCCATCAGCTGTCTGCATGGCGTCGGCATTGGCGATTTGCTGGAGGCAGTTCTGGCAAAGGTACCCCAGGAAGACTTCGGTGAAAACGAGACGACCAAGCAGGAGCGCATAAAGGTGGCGGTGGTGGGACGCCCGAATGTTGGCAAGTCCTCGCTGGTAAACAAGATGCTGGGTGAAGACCGCCAGATGGTCAGCGACATTCCAGGTACAACACGTGATGCCGTGGATGTGCCAGTGGATTTAGACTGCAATGGCGAAAGCCTGCCAATTACCATAATAGACACTGCAGGCATGCGCCGCAAGAAGCAGGTGGATACCGTAGTGGAATTCTTCAGCCTATCCCGTTCCGAGGCGGCAATCAAGCGGGCCGATATCATCATTTTCATGATTGACGCCACAGATCCATGCACAGCACAAGAACGCCGCATAGGGCATCTTATTGTGGAGGCGCAGAAGCCATGCCTCCTGCTAGCTAACAAGTGGGATCTGGCACGGAAGGAAGGCAAGACCGAAAAGGAAATGCTGGAGCGCATCAGGCAGGATATGCCATTCATGGCGCATGCGCCATTGCTGCTGATTTCCGTGGTAAAGGGCTTCCATTTCAGCGACATAGCCAACCGCCTGCTGCACATACGCGAACAAATGCGTGTAACAGTGCCTACCGCGTTGCTGAACCAGTTTCTGCAGGACATATTTGCCCGCAATCCACCGCCAAGCACAGGCAACAAGCGCTTCAAGATACTGTATGGAATACAGCGCAGCTGCCCTCCGCCCAAATTCCTGTTCTTCGTGAACAAAAAGGATCTTTGCCCACAGAATTATCAGCAATATCTGGAAAACCAATTGCGGGATGCCTTCTATCCAGAGGCAGGCTTGCCCATTGTGTTGATTCTGCGAGAACGCGCCTCACACAATCTCCAGGAAGTGGATGGCAAACGCCAAGCGGCCGCTGGTGTTAAGAAAAAGAAAGAAGAAGACTACCAAGCAAAGAAACGCAGGGCCAAAAGATAATTTTTATCCACAGATTGTCACAGATTTACACAGATTATCTGTGGATAGAGAATAAATATGATGGAGCAACTAACATTGCAGCCAGGCGAGAGACTGGTGCTGGCCTCTGCCTCGCCACGCAGGGCCGAGCTTCTAGAAAAAGCAGGTATTCCATTTGTGAAGTGCCCTGTTGATTTTAACGAAGACAGCATCATGGAAAAGCAACCGTCGCGGCTGGTGCGTCTGCTTGCAGAGGCAAAGGCGGAGGCCTGCGAGCATGAGGGGCTGGTGCTGGGTTCTGATACAGTGGTGGCCCTGGACGGACGCATTTTCGGCAAACCAGCAGACCTGGAAGAGGCACGTTCCTACCTGAAAACACTCTCTGGCAAGACACATCAGGTTCACACTGGAGTCTGCCTGCGCAGAGGCAATGTTAAATTAAGCTGGACCGCCATAAGCCAGGTTACCTTCAAGACCCTGGATGACATTGCAATAGACGAGTACTTCTCCTACGTAAATCCCCTGGACAAAGCTGGTGCCTACGCAATCCAGCAAACGGGAGAGTTGATCATAGCCTCGTATGCGGGGCTGCTCTCCACAATAATCGGCCTGCCAATTGAGGAGGTATGCAAAGTGCTTAAAAACAATGCCATTTGATATGCAGGATGTCCCATTGTCAAATAAAAATGTTTTTTTTCAAAAAAATTTGATTTAGGGTATTGCGCCGCAATTTCAAGTTTGTTATAATTAGCGCTGTCAGACGGAAACGTCGAGATTTCAAATGTTTTCTTGAGTGAGAACGCATTTTTAGAAAAAGAACCTAAAACAAGAAGGAACAACAAAATGAAGAAGCAATTCACACTGATCGAACTGCTGGTTGTCATCGCAATCATCGCCATTTTGGCCGCTATGCTGCTGCCAGCACTGAGCAAGGCACGTGAAAAGGCACGCGCAATCTCCTGCACATCCAACCTCAAGCAGTTGGGTCTCGGCATGCGCCAGTACAACGACGACTTCGCCGGCGGACTGCTGTATGCGAACACAACTACAAATCAGACCATCACAGTTGCTGGTACTTCTTGCACTGGCACGAAAGACAACACAGCAGGTACAGCACCTGCCGTCACATGGCGCGAACTCATGTACAGCTATGTTGGCGATGTGAAGTCATACGACTGCGGCAGCGCAACCTCCAACAAGTATGGCGCAGACATTCTCAAGAACACAGATACATGGAAGGCGAATGCACATGTTGGCCATTATGGCATGAACAGGAACTGCTCCAACAAGGCAGATGGTTCCTACCAGAACCCCAGCTCCTGCGCATTCTTTGCTGATGCAGGCGAAGCAAATTCCGCTGCCTATATTCTTGGCGACTATAGCACCGATGCAGTCACCACAGGCACCTCTCACTTTGCAGCATCCACATCTTCCACAACTGCTAGCGGCATCCATGCCCGCCACAGCGATAACCTGAATGTCTGCTATGCTGATGGCCATTGCGGTCAGATCAAGCGTACTGCTATTCCAAAATA
>JAFSTJ010000429.1 GCA_017450525.1 Victivallales bacterium
CATGGTGAAACCTCCTGTAGTCGCAACTACATAACTCCTATGATTTCCTTTGTTGATTTTACATTGTGGGCATCCATCCAGCGGTTCATGCCCTCTGCAATTTGCACTGGGGCTGCTGGATTGCCGAATATAGCCGTGCCAACTGCAATTGCCGTGGCCCCTGCCATCATGAACTCGATTGCATCCTCTGCACAGCGTATTCCTCCCATGCCAACGATGGGTACATCAACTGCCTTGTGCACCTCGTATACCATCCTTACTGCAATTGGCTTCAGCGCGGGACCGCTGAAACCGCCCGTCTTGTTTGCAATCTTAAAGGTACGTCTTTCAATGTCAATGGCCATTCCAGTTATGGTGTTGATAAGGGACACCATGTCGGAACCTGCATCTACCACAGCCCTGGCAAAATCGGCAATTCGCGTCACATTGGGGCTGAGTTTTGTAATCAGCGGCAGGGATGTTGCATTACGCACTGCCCTTACTACCTTTGCTGCCTCGCCTGTGTCTGTGCCGAACGCAATGCCGCCTTCCTTCACATTGGGGCAGGATATGTTTATCTCCAGTGCGGCAATGCCACGCTTCTCAGCCTCCAGGCGGGAGGCTACTTCCGCATATTGCTCTACGCTGCGTCCCCAGATGTTCACTATTACCGCACAGGGCAGGCAACGCAGGGCAGGCAGGTAATGTGGATCGTTGATGAAAGCGTCAATGCCTGGATTCTGCAGGCCTATGGCATTGAGCATGCCGCCATAGACCTCTACCGCGCGTGGCATGGGATTGCCGTGGGAAGGGAAGGGTGACACGCCCTTCACCGTTATGCCGCCCAGCTTCCCGAAGTCCACAAGTCCCTCGTATTCGGAGCCGTAGCCGAATGTTCCCGAAGCAGTGAGGACTGGATTCCTCATGCTGAAACCAGCTAGTTGTGTTGTCAGATCAGCCATTGTTTATCTTGCTGGCATATTGCCTTGCCGCCTCTGTGTAGATTTCCACTGCCTTATGCACTTCCGCAATTGGCACGTATTCCACTGCGCTATGTGCCTGCTTGATGTCCCCAGGCCCCAGCACCACGCAATCATATCCCTTGTTTGACAGGCAGCCTGCATCCGTGCCGTAAGCCACTGTAAGCGGCGTGGCATCGCCTCCGCAGGCAGATACCGCCGAGCATACTGAGCTGACAAAGCACCCATCAAGGGAGCTCTTCAGTGAGAATGCCGCGTATGCATAGCCGATTTCAATGGGGAAGCCAAGGGCGGCCTGTGCCTTGTCAGCAATCATCTTTATGTTGTCCTCAAAGCTTCCTGCCTCAGGCAGAAGCCTCATGTCGCAGGTGATGGAACAGGCATCAGGTATGATGTTTGATTTTGTGCCGCCGCTTATCATCGTAGGCGAGAATGTGCATCCTCTTTCATACAAGGGATTCTGTATGGAATTGTAGTACGGCACTATCTCGTTTTGCAGAAATTCTAGGAAACTGCCCGCCCTCGTTATTGCGTTCACGCCGCATTCGGGTCTTGACCCGTGGGATGATTTCCCTCGGCAGATGAATTCGACTGTGGCGTGCATCTTGTGTCCCACAACTGGGCAGCATGATGTTGGTTCGCCTACGATGAAGCCACCGCAGTTGTATTTGCTCAATTCTACTACCCTGGAACCCTGGCAGCCCGATTCCTCGGAAGCGCAGGCCATGAAAATCAAGTCGGTATCTATGCCTTCCTGAATGATGCGCTGGCAGGCCACCAGCATGGCTGCCAGGCTGGCTTTCGTGTCGCAGGAACCCCTACCATACAGGCATCCATCTTTTATGTCTGGCTGAAAGGGCGGTATCTTCATACCTTCAACACCGACAGTGTCCATGTGGGCGGTCAAGCCAAAGGCAGGACGCCCGCCCTTGCCACGGAATGCAATCATATTTGGCCTGTGCGGTGCCGCATACTGTACTTCTATGGCAAAACCCATCTCTTCAAGAATGGGGCGGATAAATGCCGCAACTTGTTCTTCATTAGCCTCAATCGGGCCTGGCCAGTCTATGGGGTGCGTGGTGCGACTGTCCAATCTCACCAATGACTTTAATGTCTCAATTAAATCTAGCATGATTATTTTGGGGGTATGTGTGCGCTTTTGCGGCACCTGCTCAAGTGCCGCATTGTCATTCACAATGTTGTCAGGCGTTTCAGCAGTTCCGCCAATGCCTGGTTGGCTGTGGCTGCTATTGACTCTGGATTACTTGCATTGCAAGGCAGTTCAAATGCAATCTCACCGTTGCCTTTATCTTCAATGTATTCCACGTTCACATGGAATTTGTTATCGTCTGCCGCCTCGAAACGGCGAATCTTAAAAGAAATGCTGCGTTTTGCACTTGTGTCCATGGCATCTTTCAAGCTGTCTTCGAACATGCGGCGCAGTCCTGTCGCCCAAGAATGCCCTTCCAGATACTCGATCCGCTTGCCGTCGCAGCGACGGATGAGACTATTCTGCTCCAGATATGCGGCCAATTCAAGCCGTCGAAGGTAAAATGGCGCCTTTGTGGACGGTTTCTCAACCTCAAGCAGATAATATTTGGTGGGCTTGGAGGCCAGGCATCCTGTCAGCACCAATGTAATACATACGAATAACAAGCATTTCATTTTCATTTTCCTCTAATAAGCACTTCTGGACGGCGGTTCAGCATATCTGTAAGCTCACGCAGCGAGCGGAGCATGGCGTCCAGTTCATCCATTGTCCTGTTCAGACGCTGCATTACAGGCGCATCGTTGTCAATAGTTTCATTTGCCTTGTTTACCAGGACATCTGCGCTATCCAGCAGGTGAGGCAGCTTTCCTTCAGTGGAAACCACGTTGTTCAGATCAGAGACCAGCTTGTCTATGTTGTTCAGGGATTTTTTCAGCCTTTCCTGCAGGTCGGGAACAATTTCCATTGTCTCATCCAGCTTGCCTGCGAGCCGTGCCTCGTCCTTTTGGAATTGCTGAAGCAGGCTAGTCGTCTCGTCAAGCATCCTGTTGATCTTTTCGACAGCCGTCCGCAAATCGGCCTTCTCACTGCCGTTTAGCTGTGCCATCAGCTTTCGCGAATCCTCAATTGCCAGCCTAGTCTCCTCCGATATGGCCACGGCATTGTCCAGCATCGCCTTTGCCTTGCCAGTAATAATGAAGTCATTGACAATTGTGACCGCCTTGTTGGCCATCTCGGTCATGTTGTGCTTCTGAAATAGCAGGTATATGTCATCCGCCGCAGTATTTCTTGTGGGTATGATGTGCTGCTCCAGCTTGGCGAGTTCCTTCGGGTCATTGTTTCCCTCCATGGAAATGTCCAGAGCGATATAAAGCTGCCCAGTGAGCAGGCTTATGATTTGAAGCTTGGCGGCCATGCCGTGCTTCTTCACCATATTGAACATCCAGTTCTCGACAAGTGACTGCTTCAACAGCTTCTTCTCCAGGATATTCGGTTCGTCCTTCTTGTCGTCATAACGCAGGTCCAGCTGCTCTGGTTCTATTTCAATGGTGACTTGCACAGGGCAGGAACTGCTGTCATTCACGTTTATGTCATCGTCAGTGCTTACCAGCTTGATATTCTCAACCTTGCCTATGCGTATTCCCCTGAACATGACTGGCGCCCCCAGGTTCAGGCCCTTGACTGATTTGTTAAAGTAAAGGGTATATTCCACTTTTCCAGTAAGAAGTCCATGCCCTCCCAGGCTGGACAGCAATATCACAAATATTAATACAGCCAGAAGTACTACCGCACCAATCAATGTATATCTTTTATCGTTTTCCATTATGCTTCGCCGCGCCTTAAAAAGGTTCTAATCTTGCTATGTGGAGAATTTTCCTTCAATTCCTTGGGATTGCCCTTGCCCAGCATGGTATGTGTCTCGCTGTCAAGGAATACGGCGTCAGTGCCTATCATGAAAATGCTTTCCAACTCATGGGTGATGACCATGAATGTGGCGTTCAATGTATCCCTGAGCTGTAGGATGAGCTCATCCAGCCTGCGGGCACTGAGCGGATCCAGTCCTGCCGAGGGTTCATCGAAGAACAGCACATTCGGGTCCAGGGCCATGGCACGTGCAAGACCAGCCCTTTTCCGCATGCCGCCACTTATCTGTGCTGGATAAAGCCTTTCCGCCCCTGTAAGACCAACCAATGCCAGCTTGTATAGGCAGATGTCATGGATCTGTGATTTGCTGTAGTTCGTGAACTGTTGCAGCGGCAATGCCACGTTCTCCTCCAGCGTCATTCCGCTCCACAGTGCTCCTGACTGGTACAGCAGCCCTGAACTGTGCCGTATCGCCTCCAATTGATCGGGGCTGCAATTCCAAATGTCTATGTCATCCCGTAGTATCCGCCCTGCGCGGGGTTTGATTTGCCCTGTTATGTGTCGCAACAGTGTGCTTTTGCCGCATCCTGAATCGCCCATCACTATGAAAATGGAGCCCCTTTCCACATCAAAACTGATGTCCTTCTGGATGATGCTTCCACCATAAGCCATTGTCAGGTTCTGGACTGAGATTGGAATGTCTTTAATCATAGCCGCTAGAACCCCAATGCCACTGTCACTACCGTGATTGTGAAGGTGGCTATGACCATGCATATTATACTGCTAACCATGGAGGCTGTTGTCGCAAGACCCACCGCCTCCGAATCCCTGCCGCAGCGAATTCCCCGCAGGCAACCGCATATCGCTATCAGCATACCGAATACAAAACTGGTTATTACGCCGATGATAAGGTCGCATACGCGCGTCGTCTCTATCAGCTTTGTCCAGAATTCAACTAGGGGAATATCCAGATAGAAGACGCTGACGCCCATGCCGCCAAGTATGCCGAAGGTGTTGGAAATCAGTGCGATGAACGGCATCATTATGGTCAGACCCAAGAATCGTGGCAGCACAAGATATTCTATTGGCGAAATTCCCATGGTCTCCAGCGCATCAATCTCCTCGTTGACTTTCATCGTGCCAAGCTCAGCGGCGTA
Source organism: Victivallales bacterium (assembly GCA_017450525.1). Taxonomy (GTDB): domain Bacteria; phylum Verrucomicrobiota; class Lentisphaeria; order Oligosphaerales; family Oligosphaeraceae; genus RGIG3456. The sequence goes on from JAFSTJ010000429.1 coordinate 4,971, forward strand.
TGCCGCTCCAGAACGGCCTGCCATCACGGAGCCCGACATAACGGCTCCCAGCAGACGCAGCAGACCAATGCCTATGAAACTGGCCACATACACCTCGGCCTTGAACATTTTCAGGGGAATTGAACCTATGAACGCAAGAATCACACCTTCAAGAAAACCAATCAGGCTCACAATGAAGAAGGCACCAGGCCCTGCTTTGTAAAGCTCCCTTGCCAGGTCCCTCATGCTGAAGCGCGCCTTACCCACCATCATGCGCAGAAGTGCCACCGTCAAGGCCCCCGTGAAATGAAGGCCCGTGTGCGTGGCTTTTGCTATGTCTTCGCTTTGACGCCCAATATTTTCCAGCAGTCCCATTTTACTGCTTTTCTTCGGGTCGTCTTCCCTGACAGGTGCGGAGATTGCCAGTTCCAGCAACTTGCGCGCTCCTTCTGGAAGCGCACTGTAATCTAAGTCAATGCCTGATGTGGCGCAGACCTGGCGAAGCTTGTATATTTGAGCCACGAAGGTATCGTCCCATTCCCCAAGTTCTGCCACATCCACGGTGATGCTTTTTACAACAGCGGAAATATTTAAGTCTACGGACGGAGAGCGCCTCCATTGTCCAGAAAAAATGGCGGTGGCATTGCCATTTTCCAACAATCTCAGCTCGTATATAGCTTTTCCCTCTGTGCTTGCCATGTTTTTATTTCAGATCTGCGTTGTCCAGTTTCTGAAGGCTTCTCAAAAGCATGTCCTGTGTGTTGATGA
>JAFSTJ010000430.1 GCA_017450525.1 Victivallales bacterium
GTTGAGTTTGTGGAAGCAAAGCTTTCAAACCCAAGTCTTCCTCGTAAGCTTAACGCCCTCTCGGCTGAATGGCACTACTGGAATGACGAGCATACTGTGATATGGCGCAATTTCGGCACGCATAAGGGCAAGCTCATCTTGGTGGGGGACAGTTATGCCTTTTGCAAAAAACGCCTCCAATCAGGCAACAAGGAGACATTGGAAAGGATGCTTGAACTTGTCGAGCATAAGGTCAAGGCGGTGCGCATTGTCCAGCGTGACCGTTACAGGCATCCGATAGGGCGTTTCATCTGGTGTCCTCCAGAATGGGAAGCCAACAAAAACAAGATTCCCTTTCCCCGCGAGTATGACCCTGCATTTGCACCAGCGATGAGCGACAGCAATGATAAAAAGACGTATGAGATGACGCAGCAGGAATTCTTCTCAATGGAAAAATACAGCGAGCCTCCATCAAAGGAAAACTCGGATTTTGACAATATGATGCGAGTGCGCGTTTATGATGACTTCATTTCCCCTAATAAGGATAATGACAAAGCCTGGCATTTTGCAATCAAGGATGCAGAAGAGAAAAAACTTGAAATAACACCAGATTTCAAGGGGCCTGGCTATAAAATCATGAGAGTGAAGACGCTATTCCACCCAGACGTTGCCAGAGAGAAGGCGTTGCTTGCAAGCATAAGCCCCGAATCCAAAATGCTGAACATCTGCGTTTATTCAGTTGGCCTAAAAGACCCGCGCGAACAGGAATTGGAAGCGAAGGTCAGCGCCCATCTTAGGGAAATGGAGGATCTGCAGGATTTGCCACTGGAGAATGAAGATGGAGAAGAAAGTTTTGGTTCCACTATATTTCAGGATCCGCTGACACGAACGCTGAAAAACAGAAAAAACAAGGAGAAGAACGAGGAACGCAGGAAGAGAAACGCAGAAAAGGAAAAGGAAAATGCTGAAAGACGCAAAAAGCGGGAACAGATGCAGGCCATGATTGATGAAGAGAATGGCGAACTCCAGAAAATCAAGGCTCTTAATGGACGACCAGACATAGACAGGCTGGAAAAAAGAATCTCTGGCGTGAAAATCTCGGTATTCGCCGATTCCCTCCATAACTTCCGCATCGAGACAAAGCCTGAGCTGAACAAGTTGCAGGGGCATGCGTTTGTCTATGACATTGCATATCGCACTGATTATCTGCGTTCCGACATGAGGGAATTCAAGGAGGATTTGATCCCGTCAGACATGAAGATAGCTGAATGGAGACGGAGGAATGAGGACGCTGGTTTCCTGCCCTGCGTTGTCCCCCATGAGGCAGAGGCAATCAAGAGACTGGCCAATGCAAAGCGTCACGCCTGGTTTGCAAGAAAAAGCAAGGCCAATGTCATCGCTGGCAGTGCCTATATGCCACAGGTTGTGATTGACGCCATCAATGGCAAGGATGTGCCAGTGAAGACGATATTGTCCGCACTTACGCAGGAACTAACAGGCTACAAGGATGCGCCGATACCACTCAGGGACGAGTTCAACTCATTTACCGAGGCCATGACGTATTGGCGCAGCGGAGTATGCCGCCACAGGGCGAGGACTGGTTTTATGATACTGAATGCAATTGGCATACCTGCCAGGCTTGTGGTGTCAAGAAGCCACGCATTTGTGGAAATATATGTTCCTGTTGAGAAGGGCTTCTGGACACAAGTTGACTTTGGCGGTGGTTTAGGCGAAGACTATATGGATATGTTCCCTGAAATCACGCAATTCACATTTCCAAACATACCTGGCATTCCCATCCCTGGCGGATTGTCTTCTGGTGGCGGCGGCGCTGCTGGGGCTGGAGGGGCCGCTGAGGCAACCTCTGGACTGCTAACGATATGGCCCATCATAATCGGTATTTTTTGCATTTTGATTTTAGTTATGCTAATTATCTGGATTGTTGGCCACTACCGGCAAAATAGCGTTGACGCCCGTATTCCCGTGACATCACTAACGGACTTTATGCTCTCGCAAAGTGAAATACTTAACTACGATTTGGAGAGAGGCGAATTCAGAGGGGCGGCATTGACACTTCTTGATGCCATAGTCCCAACGCTTCCACTAGACAGGCAAGTGCAGTTTAAAGGAATCCACGATGATTTGCTGAAGGGCAAATCATTCACAAAACAGGAATACAATATACTAGCAAAACAGTTGCTTGAGGCAAGAAGTGCACAGGAGGCACCAAAATGACGCAATGTTAAAAATTGCCCCGAAGATGTCATCTTGACGGGATGACAGATGCGAGACAACCCAACTAACAATACAAACAAGGAGATTTACATGTCAGATAAAATGGCAAACATATTGGGTATGACGGCTTTGATTGTGTTAGCAATAGCATATTTCGTAAGCTTGGTTATACGAATGGTAAGGTACATCATCAAGTTGATAGCAGGGAAGAATGAACCTGAAATCAAGGTAATAGAGACTCAGCCAAATGAGCATGAGCAAGAAGTGCCGCATGATGAGCCAGCGCTTTATATGTCGTCTGCCGCTCCAGTTGACAAAAAGGAAGAAATTGAACATAAAAAAGAGGCAACGCCTGATTTGGAGAAATTGAACAAAATGAACGATGAAAAGATGCTTGTCACAAAAGAGGAACTCTACAATATGAGCGAAGAGTTTCAACCCCTACAGAACAAGGTTGCAAGCGCCAGGCAGGAGATTGCAAAGCAGGTATTCGGAATGGAGGGGATGATTGATCAGTGCTTTACGGCTCTCCTTTCTGGAGGGCATGTGCTTTGCGAGGGGCTTCCAGGCCTGGCTAAGACAACCCTTGCAAAGGCATTCTCAAAGGTGGTTTCCTGCCGATTCCGCAGATGCCAGTTTTCTCCTGATCTGCTACCATCAGACTTGATTGGGGACCGCATATTCAACCAGAAAACAAGTGAATTCGACTTCAAGGAGGGACCTGTGTTCACTCAGATACTTCTGGCTGATGAAATAAACAGGGCTCCAGCTAAGACACAGGCCGCTCTGTTGGAGGTCATGCAGGAATCGCAGGTGACTATTTTCGGCGAACAGCATCTTATCGGTTCCGTAGAAGGTGTGGATGATACTAGGCAGAGCCAGCGCATATTTTTCGCAATCGCGACACAAAACCCAATTGAGCAGGAGGGAACATACAGGCTTCCTGAAGCGCAATTGGACAGGTTTATGTTCCGCCTCTTCTTCCAATGGCCGGAGAGAAATGCTGAATTGGCTATCCTCAACCTTGAAAACGGATATCAGCCACCAGAGATAAAGCCCTGCTTCACAGCCAAGGAGATTTTGGAATGGCGGGAGAAAATCGCAAGGGATGTCACTGCATCAGATGCCATCAAGGAGCAAATCGTTGATTTGATGAGGGCTACGCGTGAGCATCGCGACATTCTGGTGGGGGCAGGGCCGCGTGCCTGCCAGGTTCTTTTGCGAGGGGCAAAGGTCATTGCCGCAATAAATGGGCGCGATACAGTGCTTGAGGAGGACGTGAGAGCAGTCGCGTTTGACGCCTTGAACCACCGCATTGTGCTGAAGCCTGATGTCGTCTTTGACAATCCAGACGCAAATCCCCTTGACATAGTGAGGAAAATCATAAATGACACACTGGTTTCGGTGGGCAAGAGAGCATGAACAAGAACTTTGAATTCTGGAAGAAACTGGCATTCATACTGCTGGGGCTAAGCATTCCGTTAAGCGCCATAAATGGCATGGCTGGAGCAGCTCCCTTTGGCTTGGGTGTCGCGTTATGCGTCCATCTGCTGCTGGCATTGTCAAGGGCGGAGAAACTGCTGAAAAAATCCAAGACCTGCCTTCGTGTGACAAAAAGGAAGCTGCTTCAAGACAGGCCAGTTGTGGGTGTGCCCGTTGACGAGTTGATTTTTCTTACTTGGGCAGGCGAGAATAGCCTTGACTTATGCCTGCTTGAAACATTGCCTTTGGCTGGCTTTGAGTACAGTGCTTCGGTAAAGCATTGCCTTTATCTTTTTCCAGGAAAAGGCAAATTGGTTCAGAACAAGCTGTGCTGTCATACTGCGGGGCGAATGTCCCTTGGGCAAATACGAGTTATAATCAGTGATGATTGGGGCGTATTTGAACTTGTGCGCTCTCTGGAGGCACCGTTCCAGCCGATTTTCTATCCGCCTGTGTATATGAAGATGCAATTGTCCCCCCAGACGGCGATGGGCTTGAGTCCCGCGATGGGGATACACCGTCTGTCCCGTGCGGGTGAAGGTGCGGAATTGCACGAAATACGCGATTACCATCCTGGAGATTCCTACAGGAAGATGCTATGGAGTGCAACGGCAAGAACTGGGCGTCTCATTGTCAGGGA
>JAFSTJ010000431.1 GCA_017450525.1 Victivallales bacterium
CCAATGGCGTGCATTTTGCTAGGAGCGTGCAACGATAGCGATGTGCAACGGGCACCCCCCTTACGAGAGGCATGCCATTGGTGCGACGGCGAGGACGCCGTCGCTACTACCTTTGCGCCTCTGCGTTTAAATCTCGGCGTTGGATTAGTCACGGAGTGTGCCGTTGCCGATGGCCCCCCCTTTGTATGTGCAGAGTTCTTCTGGACCGACTGGGCCGCGGGCGTGCAGCCTGTCGGTGCTGATGCCGACTACTGCGCCCATGCCGTAGTCGCCTCCGCCCGATAGGCGTGTGGATGCGTTTACCAGCACGGATGCGGAATCCACGCCTGCAATGAACTTGCGTGAAAGCGCCAGTGATTCGGTGATGATGCCGTCAGTATGACCTGAACCATAGTGCGCGATATGCGCCATGGCCTCGTCTATGCCATTTACGATTTTTATGGAGAGTATAGGCGCAAGATATTCCGTGCCCCAGTCCTCTTCTGTGGCAGGAATGCAGCCTGGAACTAGTGCACAAGCCTGCGGGCAGCCACGCAGTTCCACGCCTTGCTCCTTCAGTGCCGCTGCGATTGGTGGCAAAAGACGTTGTGCGCAGGCCGCGTCAACTAGCAGTGTCTCCAATGCATTGCAGACCTCTACCCGCTGGCATTTGGAATTCACAATCACGGGCACCGCCTTTGCCTCGTCCGCATCGGGTGCTACATACTGGTGGCAGATGCCGTCATAATGCTTCAGCACAGGAATGCGCGTGCCTTCGGAGACCGCACGTATAAGCTGTTTTCCACCACGTGGTATGATCAGATCCACGTAGGCGTCCTGCTTGAGAAGTTCTCCCACTGCCTCATGGTCCGTACGGTCAATGAGTTGTACGGTATCCTCGGGCAGACCTGCCTCCACCACGGCCTCCCGCATTGCACGTGCCAGGACGCGGTTTGTGCGTATGGATTCGGAACCGCCTTTGAGAATGACAGCATTGCCGCTCTTCAATGCAACTGCCGCCGCATCAGTGGTGACATTGGGACGCGCCTCGTAGATTATCGCCACCACGCCAATGGGCACGGATATCTTGCTGACCTGCAGACCAGATGGCATGGTGCGCCCGTCAAGAATGCGCCCCACTGGATCAGGCAGTGCAGCCGCTTCCAGCAGACGCTTCAACATGTAGGTGAATATCTTCTCCGTGACTTGAAGGCGTTTCTTAAATGAGGGTGACAAATCAGGCGCGGCTGCCAGATCTTCCTCATTTGCCTTCATAAGTTCCTGCTTGCATTCCTCCAACTTCAGGCACATGCGGTTCAATGCATCTGCCCGCATCTTGCCTGATGCGGCATTCAGTTGGCGCGAGGCTTCCTTCGCGCGGCGGGCCATCTCAATTATTTCCATATCAACTCCTTGTTTGTGTTTTGGGTAAATGTCTCCGTAATTTAACTGACATTCGCCAAAAATAAAAGTAATCGCTCATCTATTGATAGTCGGCATATTGGAGGCAAGTGCTCTCGGGCAAAAGCACCGTGGTATGAGGGCACATAAAACCCACCCATGAGGAACATAACCTTTTCCCCAAAAAAGGTCATTTTTATAGCAAATTTCCAACTTTTATAGCAAATTCCTATAAAAGTGTAGTAATGATAACATCTTTGTTTTTGCCCTTGCAAACCTGGATTTTCGGGGCTATGTTAGAAGCGGATGGTGGGTGGGGGATGCTACCCAAACAATGTACGCGCGTGACTAAGGAGTAGGGGCTCTTCGGGTATGAACCCTGACCATTGTATGGTTGGTTTCCTGTTTCCTTTCTTGTCTTTCTGCTCTGGGAACATAGCCAATTGCAAAAATGCATATAATTGGGTATATTGTGTCCAATTTTGAAACTACAGAGGAGATTAAACATGAGCACATCCGTGATTGGAACTTTGTTGCGCTGTGGCGACATAGATGAACGCAGGATAGCCTATTACCAGAAAATTGGTCTGAATGCATTGCAGATTGCAGGCGTCTATGAGGATTGGCTTGCTCCATGCGAGGCCGCAAAGGCCGCTTCGGACGCATTCTTCCAGTTGTTTGCAAAATACGGCATTGCCGTGCCAACCATGTTCTTGTCATTCCCGAATCAGGACTGGAAGCATCCACGCGAAGGCGTGGGACTGGTTCCTGCCGCCACCAGATCAGAGCGCATGATTCTGTCCTGCCGCCAGATGAACTGGGCAAAACGCTATGGAATACGCTACATCACATGCCATGTGGGTTTCGTGCCAGAGGAACGGGATGCCTTCTACGAGCGTCTGATTGCGGATTTGAAGCAACTGGCACGCTTCGCCGCCGCAAATGGTCAGGATTTCCTCTTTGAAACTGGCACTGAAAGCGCCGCCAGCATGAAGCAGATTGTCACAGATATTGACGAACCAAATGTGGGCATCAATTTCGACCCCGCCAATATGCTCATCTACGGCACAGATACTCCTGCCAATCTGCTGGACTCGCTGGCGGACAAAATCAGGGTGGTGCATTGCAAAGACGCGGTTCCCGCGCAACCTGGCGACCGCCGCGGCAAGGAAACCGTGCTGGGCAAGGGCGCAACAAACTTTACGGATCTGCTCAAAAAACTGCTTGCACAAGGCTTTGATGGCCCCCTTATAATAGAACGCGAACTGCCACTGGGACCAGAGCAGGAAAAGGACATCGCAGAGGCCGTTTCCCTCATAAAGTCAATTATCTGATTTGTTGCGTGTCGTGAATGAAATTAAAACAGGATGGATGAAGATGGATAATTTTGTAAGAAGTGATTTTTCCAGCATGGCGTGCCTGTCCCTGGCGAAGACACGCTCCATCAGCCCAGAGAACCCCACTGGCGAGCCAGGGCAGGGCGGGCGTTCCATTGACGGAGCAGCAAGCGCCGCTGCACGCGATCTAGGCCAGGGGTGGAAGGTGTCACCTTATTTCAACATCCCATCTGGCACCACGCATACGCTGGCGGACATCAGCGGCGAAGGCGAAATACAGCAGATATGGATTACATTGACTGGCAACTGGCGCTATGAAATCATCCGCTTCTACTGGGATGATGACGAGGTTCCCGCCATTGAAGTGCCAGTGGGAGACTTTTTCTGCATGGCATACAAGCCAGTTGTGCAAGTGACCAGCCAGATAGTCTGCGTTAACCCAGGCAGCGCCTTCAACTGCTACTGGAGAATGCCGTTCCGAAAGCATGCTCGCATTACATTGGAAAACCTGAACGATGTGGAGATCAGAGCATATTACCAGATCAACTACGCATTGGGGCGCATCCCCGAGAACGCAGGCTATCTCCAGGCGGAGTTCCGCAGGAGCAATCCACTTCCATACAAGCAGGTGCATACATTGCTGGACGGTATTTACGGCATAGGGCATTATGCTGGAACTTACATCGCATGGGGAGTTAACAACTGCGGCTGGTGGGGTGAAGGCGAAATCAAATTCTATCTTGACGGCGACAAGGACTTCCCCACAATCTGCGGCACTGGCACAGAAGACTACTTCTGCGGCTCATACGACTTTGAAAATCCTGTCACTCACCAATACCAGGAATTCTGCACGCCATATTCGGGACTGCCACAAGTCATCCGTCCTGATGGCCTATATTCTTCCCAGCAGAGGTTCGGTCTATACCGTTGGCATATCCAGGATCCAATACGCTTTGCGGAAGACATACGCGTGACAATCCAGGCGCTGGGATGGCGCTCTGGCGGCAGATATCTGCCTTTGCAGGACGATATCTCATCCACCGCATTCTTCTACCTGGACAAGACGTCCCACACCCACAAGCCGCTTCCTGACCGCGATGGCCTGGAAATTATCTGATTTATTTTATTATCCACAGATTGACACAGATTAACACAGATAAAATCTTATTACAGAAAAATCTGTGAAAATCTGTGTGAATCTGTGGATAAAAACGCTACCAGGTAAGGATTGACCATGTGCGGAGGTCTGACAGCGTGACTTTGCGGCCTGCCTGGAGAAGGATTGAATTACCTTCAGGCGAATGGCGTTTTATTGTGCTGGGCGGATTGTTGAAAAGAATATCTATGCTTGTGATGGGGTGCGTATTGTCATAATTCACCAGATGCAGGATGTGCGTCCCGTCCTGTGCAATGCGTCTTTCAATGAAAACGTGCTCTGGCGCAGCCACTTCGAATTCACGTGAGGGCAGGGCGCCTAGAATGCGCTGGACTAGTTCCTTGCTGCGTGGTGGCTGTGTTACGAATGCCTGATATGAGCCAGACACATCGCCGATTATTTCCTCCCTGGAAAATGTCATTACATTGGGTTGCCGCGTCGCAGCGCTGATGATTAGCGCGTAGTCCTTGAACTGTGCTTCCTGCCCAGAGAAAAGCAAATCAAATGTGATGTGGTTTTGCAGCAGCATTTGCTGCAGGGAGAGGAAGCTCCTGTATGCGTATGGAAAGTCCAGTTCGGCTTGTTCCCAGTCAAAGAACAACGCAATTTCACCTTTGCCTCTGCTGCCGATGAACAACTGGCATTTCTCCTTGATGAAGTTCACCTGGTTTTTCCATTCCTGGCATAGTTCGCCTTCTGTGAACTGGTGTATGTAGTGGGGGCGCATAAGCCAGTTGTTGCCTATTTCCGCGCCGAATGCGCCTGTTTCCGCATTGATGAGGGCCACTTCTTCCTTGCTTTCTGGTAGGCCGATGCCCTCGGTGCTGCTTTTCCACACGGTGGAGAATGTGCGGTATCCAACTGCGGCGGCTGTCTTGAAGAAGTTGACCTGGTGAATTGGACCATGCTCGCCTATCCCAGGAAAGTTTCCGCTTTCCGACCAGAGAAAACCTGCGTTTTTCCCTAGTTGGCACACATCCGTTGCACGGAGCATGCGTTGGTCAAACAGGCCACGTATGGGGCTGGGATTCCAGATTGTCATCATATCTGACTTCATGCTTCTGGCGTAGTCCCGCAATTCTTTCATGCGCTGTGTCAGCTTTTCGCAACGATAGCGCACCCAGCGGCGCACCTCTGGCGAATAGGGCGCGTCTTCCATCATCTGCGCAGTTGGCAGTTCGGCGCCATACGCCTGGTGATATGCTTCACGGCAGCGCTGGCAGTAGCAGGGGCGTGAGTAGAAGTTGTCAAAATGCAATCCATCAAGCCCGACTTCCAAAATGCCCTGCTTGATGCGCTCTTTCAAGTATGCCAAGTATTCCTGGGATTCAATGCAGGGCATGTACCGTGATTTGCTGTTGCACCACAGCAGGGGCGTGCCATCCTCGTTGAGCGCAATCCAGTCTTTTGCGTCAGGATAGTCCAGATAGAAAGTCTCATGGAAGATTGAGCCATACTGCAAGTAGCCGAATACCTTTATCCCATGCCGATGGCATTTCTCCACTAGGTCCGCTGTCAGTTGTACGTCTTCCATTTCATGCGCCAGACCGAAGCCCTTGATGAAATGCGTCACAATGCAGTTTATGCCCAGTTCCGCAGCGGCTTTTACTGTGGATTCATCGTGAAGTGTGCGATACCATTTTTTTAGTTCGTCATCGCCTGAATTGAGCAGGCCAGGCGCATTCTTCTTGTAGTGCAGATAAAATGGCAGCGGCTCCCAGCCCCACCAGGCCCAGATAAGTGGAGTGTCCTGTTTCATAATGTGCATTCCCATAGATAGCCAGCCCGCTGCTCGGTGTCGGTTTCACCGGCAAAGAGGTGATTGCCTTCGGCGAAGCAGATGTCATGCCCGATGTAGAGTTGGTCCTCGCCGTCGCTTATCAAGCCAAAGTCCTCGAAGTTGCGTGCCTTGCGGTCGTATGCGAAGAGGTGGCATCTGCCGTAGAAGCCTGCTATGCCGTAGAGCCTGCCGTCAGGTCCGATTTCAAGGGCGGGCATTCTGCGTTCAGGCGTGGGGCGTCCCAGATATTCCACCTCTGCCGTGTCAGGATGTATCCGCAGCAAGTCGCCTGTGGCGCAGCCTACGTAGAGGAAACCATCACCGCCGTTGAGCATCATGTCAATGGGGCCTGCGCCAGGGTACATCAAGTCAGCGCCCTGGCCAGGTATCAGCGTATGGTTGAAGTACTGGACTTTATTGGTGTCGGGATCGTAGCGGAACAGATTGTGGGTGCGGGCATTCCAGGTGGACCATACACCGCCGCGGTCATCCAGCGCCATTATGTGCGGGGCGCTTCCCATGTACTGGCTGAAGCGCAGTTGGCGGCTGTTTATGTCAAAGACAAAGAATACGAATACGGGGTATGTCACACCATAGATGAGCCCTCTGTCCTCATCTACGGTGATGGTCTGTATGTAGTCCTGTGGCACGGGAATGCCCAGAAAAACATATTTACCAGTTGCGAAGTCATAGTGGAAGATGCGCCCGCCCTTGGCTTCGGCGCGCTGGTCTTCGCGGTGCAGGCAAGCAGTCGCGCCATATATTTTTCCTTGGCGATCCAGATGTAGGGAGCGGTGTATCTTGATCTCGAACTTCTCCGCTTCCTTTGCAAAATGCAGGTCAGTGAAACTATCCTCAGCAGGGGAGTACTCGAACATGAGGTCGTTGTTGAAGGCAGTCATGCCGCAGATGACTTTCTTGCGCTGCGGGTGGTAGAGCAGGCTGGTGAATGAAATCAGGTTGTTCTTCCAGTCATCGTTTGAAGTGAAGTCCCTGTATCCCATGGTGCGTAGGGGACGTGTCACTGGATGCCCAAGTCTGCGCAATATGTGCTTTGTGATTTGCATGATGTATTCTATTTGCTTGTTTTTATTATTGTGCCAGGTTTGCTTAGTTCAAAGATGTTTTTGTCCAGATCGTAGCGCAGCTGCGCCACATTGTCCACTGATTCAAGGTGGACGTTGAAGTCCTTGGTGACAAGGTAGCCAGCCACGGTCAGAACGCCGCTGCGAGGCATGCGTATGGCTGGACTGGGGAGAGCCATGAATGCTGATGCCGTGCTTTCGCGGAATGCCATCAATTCTGGCGTGATGTCCGTCCAATGGTCCCTGCCGCCGCAATTTGGCAATTCGAAATAATGCACGAGGGCGCATTTTTGCTGCCTGCGCACCTCATCCATCAGGCAGCGTGCCTGTTCTGCGGGGACGCGGATGTCATTTTCGCCATGGAACAGGATGGTTGGCGTCTGTATGTTGCATACAGTTGTTATGCTGCTTCTGCTTTGATATGCCTCGGCATTCGTGTCTGGATTGCCGCCAATCCAGCCTTTGCCTTCCATTTCATCGCGGAATTCGCCTTTTGTGTCGCCTTTGTACCAAGCGGCGTAGTCATAGATGCCACAATCCGCGTGGGCGCGGCAGAAATAATCTGGAAACTTGCCCAATAGCGCCAGCACATTGCCGCCACCGCCGCTGCCGCCAGAGAGATATACCTTGTCTGGCTCCAGGATTTTGTTCGCGAAATGTTGTTTTGCGTATTCAACGGCGTCGATTGCGTCCTGTAGTTCATAGCCATTGCAGTCTGGCTTGCCATTTGAATCGCCGCGCCCCCGCATTTCAGGCCGAATGAAGAACCACTCGTTCGCCTGGCCACGCACCGCCTCCACATTGTCCCTGTGCTGCGTTTTCACGCAACCATGCCAGCCATGTAGATTTAGATGGAGATGTGCTTTCTGCTCGGGGATGTCAAAGTCCGCGTACAGTGTCAGTCCTGGATCCAGGGATGATGGGTATGGAAGATACATATTTGATTTGCGTGTTTGTTAAGTGATATTGTCAATATTTTAAGGCGAATGTTAAGTAAATCAAGGTGAATGCGACATATTCGTTATCTGCATCGTAGTCAGTCGGGTAATGCCTAAATGATATTAGTCCACAGCGCGAGTCCTTCTGTTGCCTGTCTCCTTCGCGCGCGCATACATTGTTTGGGATACTTCCCCCACCCACCTTCCGCTTCTAACATAGCCCCTGAAATCCAGGTTTGCAAGGGGAAAAACAAAGATGTATAATGCTTGTACTTTTTTATATGGCATCTTCTTCAAAATTGAATTTTCCTATAATATTCATGGGTTGAAAATTAGGTCAGTTGGTAATCTCCACTCCTAAAATATCATAGGAATAGCTCTTTTTTCCCAGCAAAATCTGTGCAAATCTGCGTAATCTGTGAATAAGATGGTCTTCTCTCATGCAACTGGCCTGATTTTGTTGCAGGTGAATGGCAAGGAAGCCAAAAAGGGAGTATATTGTTTGCACTTGTTGAAGCCTGCAGAATATCAATGGGATGAATAATGGAGAATAATGAGTTTGTGATTCGCCTGGAGAGGGCGGACGAGCATCGCGCGGTTGAGGAGCTGGTCAGGGAGGCGTTCTGGAATGTGTATCGCCCTGGCTGCCTGGAGCATTATGTGCTGCATTGCTTAAGGAGCGATGCGGACTTTGTGCCTGAACTGGACTTTGTCATGGAGCAGAATGGCAGACTGATTGGGCAGGACATATTTGTAAGAACCTGCATTCACGCCGATGATGGCGCCAAGGTTCCGATAATGACGATGGGGCCAATCTGCATTGCGCCTGATTTGCAGGGCAGGGGCTATGGCAAGATTTTGCTTGACTATTGCCTGGAGAAGGCCGCCGCGCTGGGCTGCGGCGCAGTCTGCTTCGAGGGCAACATCAACTTCTACGGCAAAAGCGGCTTCGCATTTGCACGCGACTTTGGCCTCAGGTACCATGGTCTTCCCGCGGGAGAGGATGATTCCTTCTTCCTGTGCAAGGAACTGAAGCCTGGCTACCTGAAAGGTGTCCGCGGCGAATATGCCACGCCAAAAGGCTATCTGGTGGATGTCAATGCCGCAGATGACTTTGACAAGACCTTCCCCTACAAGGAGAAATTGAAGCTGCCTGGCCAGCTTTTTTAATAAGTTATGGAAAATATACAAGTCAATTTGCATTGTCATACTGAACGCTGCAAGCACGCCGAAGGCAAGGTGCGTGAGTATTGCCAGAAGGCTGTTGAGCAGGGGCTCAAGATACTGGGCATCTCGGATCATTCACCATTTCCAGACAACCGCCTCTCCGTCATCAAGATGCTATACAGCGAACTGGAGGAATATAGGCAGGAAATCGAGGACGCCAGGGCCGAATTCCCTGAATTGACCATCCTCGCAGGGCTGGAAGTGGACTATGATGACGACTATCCCCTGGACTTCTACCAGCGTGAATTCAAGGAGCGGCTGGATTTGGATTATTTGATAACTGGCGTGCATTATGTACGAGACGCTTCAGGAAAAGCCATTTTTCCAGGCAATAATGCGCATGCCAGCATGGAAATTGTCCGAAAGTTCATTGACAAGGCATTGTTCCTGCTCAAGAGCGGCATTTTTGAATTCATGGCGCATCCCGATATGATTGGTGCATCCATTGATCGATGGACACCTGAAATTGCCGATTTGTTCTCACAGGTCATACAGACCTCTATTGACTACAAGATGCCCCTGGAAATCAATGCGTACGGCTTGCGCAAGCCCATGTACGACTATCCTGATGGCCGTCGCCATCTCTATCCTTGGCGGCCATTCTGGCAGTTAGCCGCGAAAGCAGGGATTCCCTGCGTTATAAGTTCGGATGCGCATAAGCCAGTTGACGTATGCGGCAATATGCCCGATGTGTTTGCCATCGCCCAGGAACTCGGCATCCCCTGCATCAACGCGGCAATCGCAGAGCGCATCATCCAACGGCGAAAACAATAAGAATAGCAAATGCCGAAAGCAAACGCAAATAGCCCTATTCCCAGCAGAATAAAGGAGGATCCTGCTTTTCTGAAGGAGCAGATCATCACCTATTTGGGCAATAAGCGCAATTTGCTGGGCTTCATTGGCAAGGCCTTGCGCATAGTCAGGTCAGGTCTTGACAAGGACAAGTTGAGCATATTCGATGTGTTCTCTGGCTCAGGCGTGGTTTCCCGCTACTTCAAGCGTTATGCCGAACGGCTTTATGTGAATGATTTGGAGGCGTACAGTTGCGCCGCCAATGAATGCTATCTTTCCAACAAAAGCGCCGTTGATCTGGAACAATTGCAGCAACTTTTCCAGCAACTTAAGACGCGCATAGCCGACCATTTGCGCCCTGGCTTCATCACGCAGTTATACGCGCCAAAGGATGATGCAAGCATCCAGCGTGGAGAGCGTGTTTTCTACACCACGCGCAATGCCATGTATATCGACACCGCCAGGCAGGAAATCGATGCGCTGTCTGCCGATATGCAGAAATATTTCCTGGCGCCGCTTCTGTATAGCGCCAGCGTTCACACAAATACGGCGGGCGTGTTTAAGGGCTTCTACAAGAACCGTGATGGCATTGGACAATTCGGCGGGGCAGGGCGCAATGCGCTTACACGCATCCTGGGCGATATTGAATTGATGATGCCTGTGTTCTCACGCTTCGAATGCGACTGCCGCATAAGCCAGAAGGATGCGACACAGGCGGCGCTTGATATGCCTGAAGAGGTGGATTTGGCCTATCTGGATCCACCCTACAACCAGCATCCATACGGCTCGAACTACTTCATGCTGAACTTGATTCTGGACTACAAACAGCCGCAGCGCATTTCCTCCGTGTCAGGGATTCCATCTGGTTGGAAACATTCCAAATACAACCGCAGAATGGATGCGCGTAAAACCCTGTTTGACTTGATTGAGACGCTTCGTGCAAAGTACATCCTGATTTCATATAATTCTGAAGGCTTTATTGAATACCAGGACTTCGTGAACTATCTTTCGTCGCTGGGCAAGTTGAAGGCCATGTCAACTGGATACAACACTTTCCGTGGCAGCAGGAATCTTCGGGAACGAGACATACACGTCAAGGAGCATTTGTTCCTACTCAAGAGGTGAAACTATATGCGATGCAATGAACTTGACACACCCTCGCTAATCCTGCGAAAAGAGATTTTCAATGAAAATCTTGCGTTGATGCGAGATATGGCTCTGGCAAAGGGAAAGAAACTGCGCCCTCACGCCAAGACACATAAGTGCCCTGAAATCGCCAAACGGCAGTTGCAGGCGGGCAATTGCGCGGGAATCTGCGCGGCAAAGTTGTCCGAGGCTGAAAAACTTGTGGAGGCTGGCATTCCCAGCGTTCTTATAACATCGCCTATTGCGCTTCCCGCAAAACTGGATAGGTTCGCTAGGCTGAATGCCACGGCGCAGGAGCTGATTGTTGTGCTGGATTCCAAGGAGAGCGCGCAACTTGCGGAGGCAGCCGCGTTTGCTTCTGGCAGGAAAATAAAGGCACTTGTGGACATAGATCCCGACATGGGACGCACTGGCGTCTCATTTGAACAGACACCAGCATTCGCAAGTTATCTGGCCTCGCTGCCGCATGTAGAGTTGCTGGGTGCACAATGCTACGCGGGACATCTACAGCACATTGGCGATGCCACAGCACGCTATGGTGAAAGCAGGCGTCTTATGGAAATGGGAGCAGCCGCATTCCGTGAAATGCGTGCGGCTTTTCCGTCATGTCGCATCTTCACGGGGACGGGGACAGGCACCAGCGCAGGGGATTTGGATATTCTTGAACTTACGGACATACAGGTGGGCTCGTACTGCCTGATGGATGCAGAATACATGAATGCCTGCAAGGAGGCCATTCCATTCAGGCCCGCGTTGCGTATGCTGTCCAGCGTGATTAGCGCAAATCATCCTGGGATGGCGACAATTGACGCGGGCACCAAGGCGATTTATGTTACGCCAGATGCGCCGCCAGTCAGAATCTGCGGCGATGAGATTTTGCCTGAATGGAAATATGACTGGTCTTTCGGGGATGAGCATGGACGGCTCACATTCCCGAAGAATGTGTCAGTTCAACCAGGCGAACGGATTGAGTTGGTGGTGTCTCACTGCGATCCGACAATCAATCTGGCGGACAGGCTTTACGTGCTGGAAGGCGATGAAATCATTGATGTGTGGGACATTTCCCTGCGGGGATGTTGTCAATGACCAATGATTAGTATTTATACATTAAAATGTTAGTATATTTTGAGCGAAAGTAATCAACTTCAAACAATGCAAGGAGATGAGAAAATGCTGTTGATTAAAAATGGAATGGTGCACAATGCCATAAGCAAAGAGGCTGTTCGTTGTGACATTCTTGTGCAGGATGGCAAGATAGTTCAGGTAGCCCCCAATGTGAATCCGCCAGATGGACAAGTTGAGGTGGTGGATGCCGCTGGATGCAATGTATATCCTGGCTTGATAGACGCGCATTCCCACATTGGTTTGGATGGCTTTGCCATAAAATTCGCTGGGCGCGACTACAATGAGCGCAATGATTCTGCCACGCCTCAGTTGCGTGCCATTGACGGCATCAACCCATTTGATCCCAATCTCCAGATTGCGGCTGCGGCAGGCGTCACCTGTGTGGGGACTGGCCCTGGAAGTTCAAATGTGCTGGGCGGCGCTTTTGCAGCAATCAAACTGATGGGAAGGCGTGTGGATGACATGGTGGTGAAGGCACCTGTGGCTATGAAGTGCGCCTTTGGCGAAAATCCCAAGAACTGCTATGAGACCAAGGGCATAACTTCCAGAATGACGACTGCCTCCATTCTGCGGGACTATCTGTCCAAGGCGTTTGAGTACGACAGAAAGATTGCTGCGGCGGCCGATGATCCAGATAAGAAGCCTGCATGGGATGCGAAGATGACTGCGTTGCTGCCAGTTGTGAGGCGCGAGATTCCGCTCAAGGCTCATGCGCACCGTGCGGATGACATGTGCACCGCAATCCGCATCGCAAAGGAGTTCAATGTGCGGCTCACTCTTGAGCACTGCACTGAAGGCTCGCTGATTGCCGACATTCTTGCTGCAGAGAAGATTCCGCTGGCGGTGGGACCCAGCATGTGTTCTGCCTCCAAGGCGGAATTG
Source organism: Victivallales bacterium (assembly GCA_017450525.1). GTDB lineage: Bacteria > Verrucomicrobiota > Lentisphaeria > Oligosphaerales > Oligosphaeraceae > RGIG3456. The sequence goes on from JAFSTJ010000431.1 coordinate 12,849, forward strand.
ATGCAGAAGGACTTCTCCACGCCAGGCATTTTGCAGCGTGCAGGGTGCCAGGTGTCCATCATCACTGACCATGCGGTTACGGACGAACGTTATCTGTCGCTGATGGCAGGCTTTGCTGTGAAGTGGGGCATGGATCCATTTGCGGCCTTGCAGGCGATTACCATCAATCCCGCCAAGCACTTGGGCATAGAGGACAGAGTCGGCTCCATCGAGGTCGGCAAGGATGCGGACATTGTCATCGCGGAAGGCGACATACTGGAGAGCAGCACGATTGTGCGCGCCGTTTACATCAATGGCGTCAAGGTCTGCCGTCATGCCATACAGTTTGACATACCGATGCCAGGTTTGAATATGTGATTCCAACTGGGAAATAGTACCCTCAAGGCATCTCCCTTGACGCAGAAAATGACTGGTTTTGCACAAAAATGCGACCTGTCAATTTGCGTATTGCGCCTTTGAGGGTATATTCCGCAACGTTTTCTCTAATACACAATCGGGACATAGCGCAGCTTGGTTTAGCGCGTTTGACTGGGGGTCAAAAGGTCGTGAGTTCAAATCTCACTGTCCCGACCATCTGCAAGTGCAGCGACTTTTGAGACACGTCTTTCTGACCTCTCCCAAAAGTCGCTTTTTTATTTTCCCGCTCAATTCCCCGCCGTGACGTCCTTTTCGAACCAGCTCTGTTCAAACTGGTCGGGGGTCTGCAATTTCAGTTTTCGGTGGGGGCGTTTCTGGTTGTATAAGTCGACATACTTTTTGACCGTCTGCTCCAGCACCTCGGGGGAATTGTACCAGTTGTGCGAGAGTTCCTCCCGCTTGAAGGCACTGAAGAACGCCTCCATGACTGCATTGTCATGCGGAGTGCCTGGATTCGACAGGGACTGCCGGACATTCAGTTCCCTCAGGAG
>JAFSTJ010000432.1 GCA_017450525.1 Victivallales bacterium
ATATATCGGGCAGACCTACAGTTTCATGATATCCGAGTTCAGTGACGAAGGCAAGAACATAGTGCTGTCCCGTCGCGTCATCCTCGAGGAAGAGGCGAAGAAGATGCGCCAGTACCTCAAGGACATGCTTCAGGTCGGCGATGTGCGCGAAGGTACTGTTGTGAAACTGATGCCATTCGGAGCATTTGTGGACCTTGGCGGCATACAGGGCCTTGTTCCCGCCAGCGAAATCGGCTGGTCCCGTGGCATACGCGTGGAAGATGCACTGAGCGAAGGCCAGCACGTGACGGTGAAGGTTATCGCATTGCAGTGGGATGATGACCCCAAGAAGGAGCGCATTACCCTCAGTATCAAGCAGGCGGAGCAGAATCCATGGGACAGGATTGCAGAAGGCAATGACCCCGATTACCAGGTTGGCGCAAAGCGCACTGGCCATGTCTCGAGAATCGCTGACTTCGGCGTGTTTGTAGAATTGGAGCCAGGCGTGGATGGTTTGGCCCACATCTCACAACTTGGGCGCGAGGAGCGCGTGGAGAAGTGCACAGACGTGTGCCAGGTTGGGGACAGCGTGGATGTCACAATCCTTGCCGTTGACGCAGCAGCACGCCGCATAAGCCTTTGCTTTGGCGAACCCAAGCAGAAGGACGAGGCACCTGCCGAACTTGATGCAGATGCAGAGGCGGAAATCGCGGCCAGCAGCGTGGGCGAACTCCTTGAAGGCGAGGTGGACAGTGTGAAGCCATTTGGCGTGTTCATCAAGTTGCCTAACGGCCAGACTGGTCTTCTTCATATCAGCCAAATTCGCCTGGAATCCCAGGGACCTGCACGCTTCAATGAAATGTCGAAACTGTATCCACTGCATTCCCAGGTCAAGGTCGTGGTGAAGGAGGCGTCGGGGGACAGGATTTCCCTTACTACGCCAGATGCCATTGAGGAGGAACAGGAGAAGGAATTGGTGCGCAACTTTAAGGACGAGGGAAACAATTCCTTCGGCACCTTGGATGGTATTTTTGGAAACCTGAAAATTTGATGGAACAATTGCCTGCTGGAATTGTCTTTTAGCAGGCAATTGTTGTAAGTCAAAGGAGGCAGGCCCTTGTGACAAAGGGTCAGCGCAAATTATCAGGGAGAATGGATTATGTCGAAACAAGAAGAAAGAGAAGAAAAGGAGCGGCCACTCGAAGAGCAGGCTGATATTTCACAGGAACAGGAAGAAAAATTAGAGGAAGGAAAAGAACAGGCGGAAGCCAAGGAAGAGGAAAAGAAGGAGCCTACTCTTGAAGAATTGCTTGCAGAGGAGACGGACAAGCTGCTGCGCTTGCGGGCGGACTTTGACAACTACAGGAAGCGCATGGCGCGTGAGACCGATGAAATTCGCGAGCGCTCCAAGATAATCGTGGTATCGGATTTTCTGCCAGTGTATGACTTCTTCCGCATGGCGATGGACCACGCCGCTCATACTGACGACATCAACGCCCTCAAGCAGGGAATGCAGATGATAATGAACGAATTCAGCCGTGCATTCGATGATTTGGGCGTTAAGGAAATCGAGGCGATAGGCAAGGCATTCGATCCGAAACTGCATGATGCGGTCAAGAGCGAGGCAAGTGAAGAGGTTCCAGAAGGAATCGTTATTTCACAGTGGAAGGCAGGATACAAGCTGGGCGACAGGCTGATACGTCCTTCCAGCGTGGTGGTTTCCTCTGGTCCCGCCAAGGAAGAAGAGAAAAAGGGCGAAGACCAGAAGGGCTGAACTAAAAAACATAAGAGGTAGAAATTATTATGGCAGAGGACTTTTATTCGATATTGGAAGTGCCGCGCAATGCCTCCCAGGATGATATTAAGAAGGCATACAGGCGCCTGGCAATGAAATATCACCCGGACCACAATCCAGGTGACAAGACTGCCGAAGAGAAATTCAAGAACATCGGCGCAGCATACGAGGTGCTTGGCAATGAGGAGAAGAAGCGCATCTATGACCAGGTCGGGCATGAGGCATATACACGTTCTGGACAGGGCGGCGGCCCTGGTGGTCCTGGCGGCTTCAATGTGAATTTCGAGGATCTGGGCGATGTGTTTGGCAGCATGTTCGGCGATATGTTCGGTGGTGGCGGCGGCGGCAGGCGTGCCCGTGACCCCAATGCCCCAATGCGAGGTAGCGACTTGGAATATAATCTGAGGCTGACTTTCAATGAGGCGGTCAAGGGATGCGTCAAAGAAATAGGCTTTACATTGAAAGACACCTGCGGCACCTGCCGTGGTTCTGGCGCGGAACCTGGTACGTCCCGCAAGAAGTGCCCGAAATGCAATGGCACGGGCCAGATCCTGATGTCCAGGGGCTTCTTCCAGATGAAGAGCACATGTCCGAATTGCCGAGGCATGGGCAGCATTGTGGAGAAGCCTTGCCATGATTGCCATGGCGAAGGCAAGGTCAGCCGCAAGAGGTCCGTGAAGTTGAATATACCTGCTGGTGTGGACAGTGGCAGCAGGCTGCGCTCCGCTGGCAACGGCGAAACAGGGCGCATGGGTGGTCCCAATGGCGACCTCTATGTGACATTGGTGGTGGAGGAACACCCCATATTCAAGCGTGAAGGTCTCAACCTTTTTGTGGAAGTGCCAATCCCATTCACAAAGGCCGCCCTTGGCGGTGAAGTGGAAGTGCCTACCATCGACGGACCTGACAAAATCAAGGTGCCCGCTGGTACACAGAATGGAACGGACATCCGCATGGCGGGTAAAGGCGTGCCTTCTCCAAGCAGCAAGGGACGCCGTGGAGACCAGTTCGTACGCGTGAGCATCGAAGTGCCTGTAAAATTATCTTCGGAACAAAAGGAGATACTGCAGAAATTCGACGCCAGCTGCACAAAGGAAGAACATCCACGCTTCAAGGCATTCATGGACAAAATCAAAAAGTTGTTCAATTAATTTTAATTTTGGGGAGGGGGAAGGGCCGTGGGCCCTTACCCCTCCCCAAACCCCACCAATATCCCTTACTGCGCTTCGCCCGTTTCGCCTCCGCGAAACGGGAGAAGCGGGTAATGTCTAGATGTGAAGGTATGAGAAGGGTGCAGTGTACCGTGTGCAGTGTACCGTGTACCGTGGACAGTAGGCAGTAGACAGTGTAATCATCCTATGCACTTAACAGTCCACAGTCCACAGTCCACTCCGAGGTGAACATTTGACTTGCAAATGAGATTGTTACTTGCTATAGCATTATTGCTGAGCCTGCCTGCCGCATTTTGCGAAACGGAGGAGCAGACAATTTCCCGCTGCCTGGAGGATATCCGAAGTGGCGAGTTGCCCAGGCGCAGGAGGGCGGCGATGGTGATTGGCAAGTACAACACGCCTGAGGCAATCGAAGCCGTTGTGCTTTGCCTGAAGGATGCTGATGCTCAGGTGCGTCAAAGTGCGCTGGTGTCATTGACAGAAGACCGTACCATGCCTATGGAGGCGCGTCTGCCTGTGGTGCGTCTGCTTAAGGACGAGAACGTGCATATACGCAGGCTGGCCTCATCTGTGTTGCCAGATTGCATGGGTCTCAAGTTGCGTGGGCGCATTTCCATGGCTGGCAATGTCCGAATCAGGGCAGGCGGAGCTTCACACAACCAGGAGGAACTGGATGAACTGCGTACCTTGATCAATGGGGCACTGGCGGATGCGGATGCTTCCGTGAGGATGAATGTGCTGAACGCTTCGTTTTGCTATCCTTTCGCATTGGACAAGAATGCGCTTCTGCCGTTTTTCAAGGAGGAATCTGATTTGCTTCGCATCATGGCAGTGCGGGCATATTTTTCGCCAGAGGACGAGGGTAAGGCAAATGTGGGAGTACTGGAGGCTCTGATACAGGACAAATCGCCACAGGTCAGATTGGAACTTGTCAAGGGTGTTTTGGTTTTATTGAATGAGGCAGAGCCAATACTAAGAAAACTTGCCTCTGATACGGACAATGCTGTTGCCTTGGCTGCAATCGAGGGCTGCGCCAAATTGAGGATTCCAGCAGGAATGGATTTGATTTCAGCGGCTTTGGAAGATAGTCGCTTCAACGAAAGCGAAAAGTCCTCATTATGCCGTGCACTGCGTTTCTATGGAGAGAGTGCAAGGCCTGTGCTGGAGAAGGCATTGGTGTCGGGCGGCATGCTTGGCAGCCAGGCAATGTCGATGATTTTGGGTGGTGGATTTGGCGAGGTGCCAATGGAACTGGCTATACGGGGAATCGCCTCAAATGCCATTGACACCAGGCGCACGGCTCTCTTGTATTTGCGGCGTCATGGCGCAGATGTGCAGGACGCGACATTGAAGGAAATGCTGAACTCGCCTTATATAGAAGTGCGATTGGCATTGGTGGACATACTTAGGATTCGCAAGAAAAGTACAGTTGGGGACGAGTTGGCAAAGGATTTGTGCGCCGATGATGAAATACGCGTGCGCAACAACGCCTTGCGGCTTCTTTCTTCTATACGCCCCGATGGCTGGGTTGATATTCTGGTGCTAGCCTTGCAGGAAGAGGAAAACCGCGATTTGCGGGAGGCCGCTGCAAGTTCACTTTGCGCGGCGCCAAGAGAGGATAAGACAATTGAAGCATTGAGGGCATACCTCCCCAATGCATCGCCTATAGTTGCCAGGCGCATCGAAACATGCATTCGCTTGTACGAAAACGCCAAACAACGAAATAAAAATGTTGTGAAACAGCCACAATGATTGCAGAATGTGTCAAGGCCGAACTGCATTGACACATCCTGACAAGGGGGACATTTAATGGAAAAAAATAGGTTTTTAAGTGCGGCTTTGGCGCTAACGGTTGTATCGTTGCTTGCCATTGGAATAATCGCGGTATATTCCACGACTTATGCCAAACTGGACAATGGCATGCTCTACAAGCAGATCGTGTGGGTGGCAAGCGGCATTGTGATGGCTCTTGTGGTGGCATGCATTCCGAAAAACCTGCTTGCCCGCTCCTCCAAGTGGATACTGGTGGTGATTGGCCTTGCACTTGGCTATCTTATGGTGGTGAATGTAGGCAATGCACTGACCACCAAGTTCCTGAAGTTCAGCCTTGCATCGGATATGCCTCTGGCGCAGGTGAGAAATGGCGCATGCAGATGGCTTTCCCTAGGGCCGATAACCGTTCAGCCCGCCGAATTCGCCAAGTTTGCGCTTATACTTTTCCTCTCATGCTATTACGGAATGAGGGACACGGCCAAGGTGGAATCATGGAAGGACGGGCTTATTATCCCAGGCTCGGTGGCATTCCTGTTCATGGCCCTGATCCTTGGTGGACGCTCACTCAGCAACTGCGTCATTACATGTCTCCTCATGTTTTTGGTGATGTATTTCGCTGGCGTGAAATTGCGCATGCTGATGGCCACTGTGTCAATACTTATCCTGGCGGGCGTATGCGTTATTCTGCTTACGCCATTCAGACGTCAGAGAATCGTAAACTACATACACCATAACGAAAACAGCGAGGTGGTTGTAATCGGTGAAAGAAAAAAAACGGTGGACAATTACCAGCTGGACCGCTCCATCTGCGCCATCGGTTCAGGTGGCGTGACTGGCTTGGGCATTGGACAGGGGCGCCTTAAGCATCGTTCAATTCCTGAATCACACACGGACTTTGTGTTCGCCGTGATTGGCGAGGAATTGGGTTTCATTGGTATTTCACTTTGTATATTCCTTTATATTCTGTTTATGATATTATCCTTCGCCATTGCCCGACAATGCAGTGACAGGAGCAGCGCGCTTATGTGCATGGCGGTGGGGGCGTTCCTCCCCTTGCAGGCGATGATGAACATGGGCGTCGTGTGCGGTTTGTTCCCCACCACAGGCGTGACTGCCCCATTGGTAAGTTATGGTGGTTCCAGCATTGCCTCCATAATGCTGTGCGTAGGTCTTGTGTTCAATGCCTCCAGGCAGCAGAACACCGATGACCAGGAAGATGACGAGAGACGGACAGAGTGCGTTATCGTGCCGTCTGGCAAATGAGGTTTTTCCATGGACTATGCCATATTGAAGAAACTGGTGTTCCAGCATAGCACGCCTGGCGATGAGGGCGATGTGGTTTCCATATTGCGGGGCAAGTGGGAGAACGAAGGCTGGTCAGTTCGTGCTTTGGGGCATCAGGCGTTGCTTGCTAGGTCGCCAAAATGGAAGGAAGGTCGTCCCTCCGTCCTGATCTGCGCCCATGCGGATTCACCTGGCTACATAATCCAGTCCTTGGTTTCCGATAATGAAGGAGTGGCCATTACATTGGGAGGCCCGCATATTTTGCGTGAAGGTCAGGCTGTGTCCATAAAGGCCCTTGATGGCAAAGTCTTTTCTGGAAAGATTTACAGTTTGCCCCAGAATGTCAGTATTAAAGCAAGTAGTGGGCAAAAATTGGAGCGCGGGCAGCGCATTTGCTGGAAGCCTTCCTTCAAGAGCGATGGTGATTATCTTGTGGCTCCATTTCTGGACAATCGGGCAGGGTGTTTCTTGTTGTATTTGCTGTCCGAGTGCGTTTTTGATTGCAATGTGGAGTTGGCTGTGACGGGAACGGAGGAATTCCTTGGCTTCGGCGCAGCCGCATTGGCCGCCAACACCAGGCCAGATATGGTACTTGCTCTGGATGTGACGTATGTGGACGAGGCGCAGCAGGTGCTTTTTGGCAAAGGGCCTGTTGTAACTGTCTGCGACAAGTCCATCGCCTTGTCGCCTGCCCAGGTGAAAGCGCTGGGGAAATTGTGCAAGCGGTGGAAGTTGCCGCTTCAGACCGAATATTACAACTATAGCGGTACGGATGCGGCGGCATTCGGCAAGGCGGGTCATTGCTGCCCAGTTTTGCCTTTGCTTTTGCCTACTGAGGGAAACCATACCAGCAAGGAAAAAATCTGCAAGGCGGATATTGAAAGCCTGCTGGCATTGCTGAAGAAGATGATTGATAATCTGGAGAATACAATAGATTTGTTGCGTTGCGATTTTTAAGGAGAAAAAAATGGAAAAAGCACAAGTTGCGCTTCTGATGGGAAGCAATTCGGATTTGCCCAAGCTGCAGGGCTGCATTGACACACTTAAAGCGCTGGGGATAGGTTGCGAGGTGCGCATAATGTCCGCTCACCGTACGCCAGATGAGGTGGCTGCCTTTGTGGAGGCCGCCCCTGCACGCGGCATCAAGGTGTTTATTGCCGCAGCTGGCGGCGCAGCACATTTGGCTGGCGCTGTGGCGGCACGCACAATTTTGCCTGTGATTGGCATACCAGTGGAAGGTGGCGCATTGAATGGACTGGATGCATTGCTGTCCACCGTGCAGATGCCTGGCGGTATTCCTGTGGCGACTGTGGGCATTGGCAGCGGAGGCGCCACAAACGCCGCTCTGCTGGCCGCGCAAATCGTGGCATTGACAGATGCTGGCGTCGCCGAGGCAATCAAGGCGGATCGCCAGAAGCGCCGCGAAAAAGTTCTCAAGGCAGATGCTGAAATACAGGCAAACGCATAAACAACGTAAATCTGCGAAAATCTGTGGATTAAAATAGGAGAAGATTATGCTTTACAGTGCAACAAGTGTCTTTATGCCCGAATTGAGTCTGGTGGAGCAGGCGAAGATTTTGTCCAAGTATGGATATGATGGCCTTGAGCTGCGTGTCCGTTATTGTTCGGACGAGGCCAGGAAGAAGGCAGTGCCATCCTGCTGGGGCTACCATGTGAATGACATCGATCCCGTCAACTTCAAGAAGAAGGCACCAGAAGTTCGCAAGGTTTTGAAGGACTACAACCTGAAGCTGGCAGGCATTGCCGCAAATGTGGCGTGTACTGATTTGGAGCAGTTCAAACTGCTTCTGGAAGGCGCAGTTAAGGCAAAGGCACCTTGGATTCGCCTTGGCGCATCCCAGGGATTCGGCGCGGATTCCAACTACTATGCCATTCTGGGTGCCACAATCGAGGGCTTTGCAAAATGTCTGGAATTTTCACACGGCACTGGCGTGAAATTGATTGTGGAGATGCATGGAAACACAATTCATCCCAGCGCATCCCTTGCCATGAGGATTGTGGAGCACTTCTCGCCAGAGGACGTGGGCGTCAACTACGACCCACAGAATATGGTGAAGGACGGCTATGAGACACCCGAATTGGCATTCCAGATTCTGGGACCATATCTGGCGCATTGCCATTTCGGCTCATGGAAGCCTGTATTCGACAAACTGGACGAAAACGGCACCGCTCTCTGGAAGTGGGAGCAGACCAGGATGGGAGAGGGCTTCTTTGACTATCCACGCGTGATGAAACTGCTCAAGAAGTATGCATACAAGGGCTTCATTTCTGTCGAGGACTTCAATCCAAACAGGACTGTGGATGACAAACTGAAGGATTCCATCAAGTACCTTCGCAAAATCGAGGCGCTGGCCTGATTATGCAGCGTGTGCTTCTACATACGGCAACTGCCGCCGCGCCATTCTATGTGCCTGGCCTGGTGGCGGCGCTGGAGGATGCTGGTTGGAAGGTTGCTGTGCTTGAATCCGCCGCATTCCCAAAGGCCGCCATTGCGGCAGCAGGGCTGAAATGCGCCTCCACCAAGGAAAAATGCGATGTGCATTTGTATGCGCCTTGGGATAAGGCACCTGTTGCGGAGAGCGATGCATTGGTGGCTGCTGTTGATGGCGTTTTTCCTGGTAGTCTGCGCCCGACTTGCAGGCTTTCCCTTGGCCGTCAAGGAGCAGTCACCATTGCTTCTTACGAGCAGATATTGGAGGCATTGGAGGCAAGGCGAACGGTTCAGGACTTTGCTGGCAAGACTGTGCTGATTACACTGGGGCCAACCATCGAGGACTTTGACCCAGCCCGCTACATTTCCAATCGCTCCACGGGGCGCATGGGCGTGGCGTTGGCCCGCATGGCCGCGAGGCGTGGCGCAAAAGTGCTTGCAATACATGGACCACTTAGTGTGTCCATGCCTGACGTGGACAACATTGAGTGCATTCCAGTTCGCAGCGCGAAGAACATGGGTGATGCCGTTTTGGCTAACATCTCCCGCGCGGATTGCGCAATTCTCTGCGCGGCGGTGGCAGATTTCTCGCCATGCGACTATTCCGAGGAGAAAATCAAGAAGGGCAGCCGTGAGACATTGATGCTGCGCATGAAGCGCAACATCGACATACTGGCAACCATCGGCTCCTTGCCAACGCGTCCATTCCTGGTGGGTTTCGCTGCGGAAAGTACTGATGTGCTGAAGAACGCCAATGAGAAGATGCGCCGCAAAAACTGCGATATGCTTTGCGCCAACGACATAACCGCCGCTGGTTGCGGCTTCGCCTCGGAGACAAATCGCCTGCATGTCTTCCTGAGGGACGGTGGCAACAGGGAAATACCTCTGGCTTCCAAGAATGATGTAGCAAGCCAAGTGCTTGACCTTATACGGGAGAAGATGTCGTAAGTGGACAGTGGACAGTGGGGTGTCCGCAGCGAAAGCTGCGGATAAAACTGTGCCTAATAAGCACAGGACTACTTACCCCTTGTATCCAACAGTCCACAGTCCACAGTCCACTATGGCAAGCTGTGGATCAAAAAAGAAGGAGAATACAATGTACAAAGAGACTTTGCCTTGGGTTGTGAATTACAATGCAGCGGAAATACCGCCATACACGATACCTGATGTGCTGAAATGCCAGGACGGTACCATGGTGGGCAGCAAGGAGCAGTGGGAGGCCAAAAGGCGCCCCGAATTGCTGGAGATTTTCCGCAAGTACATGTATGGACAGGTTCCGCCTAAGCCCGATAAGGTGGAGTATGACTTGCTGACAGAGAAAAAGGACGCGCTTGGTGGCATTGCCATACGCAGGGAAGTGCGCATCACATTCCGTATGAATGACGGGCGTTTCCGAAGTTTTGTCACGCTGGCGTACATACCAGCAGGTGCAAAGGGCAGGGTGCCTGTGTTCGTGGGACTGACATTCATGGGAAACCATGTCATCACAAACGAAGAAGTTATGATGACTGGCATGTCTTATCCGCTGGCACCCGACAAGCAGGTGCGTGGACTGCAGACCTTCCGCTTCCCCTTGGAATATCTTATGGGGCGTGGATACGCAATCGTCGTTGCCTCCTACAATGACATCTTTCCAGACAGATCCAATGGCTGGGCGGACAGCATGTACAACCTCTTCTTCTCCAAGAAGGAACTGGAGAATAGGCTTGACGATTATTCATCCATTGGCCTTTGGTCCTGGGGACTTTCCCACATACTGGACATGCTGGAGACCATGCCTGAAATCGACACGTCCAGGGCAGCTGTGTTTGGACATTCCCGCCTGGGAAAGACTTCACTTTGGACTGGCGCCCAGGACACACGCTTCAAACTGGTGTGCGTGAATGACTCTGGTTGCGGAGGTGCTGCATTGAGCAGGCGTCTCTACGGGGAGACCTTATATTCGATGGTGGAGCACAACAATATTGGATATTGGTTCTGCAATTACCTGTGCCAGCATAGCCTGCATCCAGAGGACTTGCCATTTGAGCAGCATCAGTTGATTTCACTGGTGGCTCCAAGGGCAGTTTCCATACACAGCGCCACTGAAGACCAGTGGGCGGATCCCACCAGCGAATATTACAGCGCATTCAACGCTGGTCCTGTTTACAGCCTATACGGCAAGACACCGTTGGCGAATCCTGAGCCGCCAGCGCCTGATACGCCAGTGGGCACGGATGTAAGTTATTTCCTCAGGACAGGCAAGCATAATTTGCTTCCACCTGACTGGATGCACTACCTGGATCTGGCGGACATCTACTTGAAGTGACGTTCGCTTTTTAACGCAGAGACGCTTCCTTTAACGCAGAGGCGCAGAGACGCATAGGCGCAGAGATTTTAAGATTGTGCATTGTATGATTTTATGGAGGTCCTAAAGGACCATAGTTTTCTTGTTTATTGGCCAGGAGGCAAAACTTGTTTTGCCTCCTGGCCAATAAATAGAAAGCAGCGCTGCTTCAGCGCGTCCATAAAATCAATCTGTGTTAATCTGCGTCAATCTGTGGATAATAAAAAACTTTGCGTCTCTGCGCCTCTGCGTTAAAAAGGAAGCGTCTCTGCGTTAAGACAAAATTGAGGAATAGTAATGAAGATTATTGCGATACAGCCGCCATACGCGCACAAGACACAGCAGGCGGAGGCAAGCCTGGATTTCATAATCAAGGCATTGGACGATTGCGATGCCAGTTGCGATTTGATACTTACGCCAGAGTACAGCAACGCCCCATCAGGCTTTACTGAGGCGGAATTTGCACCTTTTGTGCGTTCCCATACGGAGGCGCTTGTGTCCGCGGCGCGCAGAGCGGCTGTGCGCTGCAACGCTATTGTGGCGTTGAGTTATGCCTGCGAGGTGGAGCCAGGCTGCATACGCAACATGACATTCGTGTTCAATCGTAAGGGCGAGGTGGCTGGCTCGTATTGCAAGCAGCACCTTACCGCCACGGAAGTCAATGTGTATCATCTGGACAACTCATACACGCGTTGCTTCTCCTCGCCGTCAATCGTTGAGGTGGATGGACTGCGAATTGGCTTTCTCATCTGTTATGACGCGTATTTTACAGAATACATCGCACATCTTTCCTCTTTGCATCCAGATATAGTGCTTATCTCCTCGTTCCAGCGCGGCGAAAGGCAGGATATATTGCGCCTGCAGGCGCAGTCTATCGCCTTCAACTGCAACAGTTATGTCCTGCGTTCGTCTTTCTCCATGGGCGAGAACGCAACATGTGGCGGCCTATCATTGGCGGCGGCGCCTGATGGCACGCTGCTGGGCGATTTTGGCAGCAAGGTGGGCGTTTTCTCCTGTGAAGTGGAGGATTTGCGCTGGAAGTATATGCGCAGCAACACATTTGGCGGTGCGCCTATCAGTAATGACCGCTTCATCGAGCAGGGGCGCACACCCTGGTGCTGCCGTCCCTGTGGTAGTATGGTAATACCTGGTGACGATGTGTATCCATATCCACGCATCTGCGCTCATCGTGGCTTCAGTTCCATTGCACCTGAGAATACATTGCCCGCATTTGGCGCGGCGATTGCCCTAGGCGCACCTGAAATTGAGTTGGATGTGCGTTTCACAAAGGATGGCGTTCCTGTAAGCATCCATGACTGGAACTTGGAGCGTGTCTCCAATGGCACTGGCTTTGTGGAGGAAAAGACACTGGCGGAACTTCAGCAACTTGACTTCAGTGCATCCTATTCCGAGAGATTGTCTGGACTTGGTGTGCTGACTTTGGAGGCTGTACTGGCGAAATTTGCTAGACAGGTGATAGTAAACATGCACATCAAGAGCGACATTGAAGACGGGCATCCCAGCGGCTTGTATTCTCTGGAAAAATTCCGCAGGATACTCGCTTTGATTGACAAGTACGATATGCGGAAGCATGTATATTTCATGGCTGCTACAGACGTGATGGAGAGGGCATTGCAGGAGGCACCTGACATTGCACGATGCATGAGTGCGGCACCAGAACCCTGGGCTATCGTAGACCGTGCCATTGAATATAAGTGCCAGAAGGTGCAGTTGTACAAACCGTATTTCAACCAAGAGATGATAGACAAGGCGCATGCCAACAATATCCGTTGCAATGTGTTCTGGAGCGATGACATCCAGGAGGCCAAGTCATTCCTTGATATGGGAGTCGATTGCATTCTTACCAATGACTACTGGAATATATCGTCGCTTCTGCGCAAATAACAATAGGTGAACTTAATGGAAACTCCCGTTCTGTACACAAGATTCTTCTACGATTGGACTTTTGTTCAGGGAAAGCCTGAACCTGGCTGGGAATGTCAAAGGCGAGATGGAAAGAGGTTTCGTCTGGATGCCTGTATCAATCTTGACAAACTCTGCGATACTCCGCCTGTGCCAGATGTGGAGGAAGGCGTCCTATATGCGGATTTTGAAGTTGGGGAAGACGGAACGGCATTCATAGGCCTTGGCTGCAACTGGTGTCTTGAGGCGTATTGCGATGGTGCGCTGATTAAATCGACTTTTGACACGGGCAATGGCCAGTCTTATGTGTTCCCCTGCAATCATCGCGTGTTTTTCCCGATTACTGCAGGTCATCATCTTATGGCGATACATGTTCGCAGGGGTAGGGACAATTGGGATTTTGCATGTGGATATACAACGCTGCTCGCGCCTCCTGAACCAAAACTTACATATGGGCCTTGGCTGACGAATCCAGACGCGGGCAAGATGACTATCGCATTCAGTTGCGAGACGCCACTTGGAGCGGCAATCCGCTATAGGAAAGTGGGGGAAAGCGATTGGCAGACTGTTTGGCACCATAGGCAAGGACAATGCATCAGGCGCACATACCATGCAATTGCGCTGACTGATTTGGAGCCAGGTATGGAGTATGACTATCAGATTATCGTCATTCATCCTGACAAGTACATCGAAGTCCAACTTGGCGAAACGCATCGCTTCCGTGTGCCTGACTTGCAAAGGCATTCCTATTCGTTTTTCTTTACCGCAGACCTTCAGTTCCCACTGGAGCGCCAGCACCTTATCTTGGGCAAAATGCTTGAAGCAGCCGATGCATCCACCTGCGATTTCTTTGTGCTGGATGGCGATGTGAACAGCGCATTTTTGCCAGAAGATGTTATACGAGGCCCATTTGCGCAACTATGCGAGCATGGCGCTGCTGAAAAGCCCATAGTCTATGTCCGTGGCAACCACGAGATGCGTGGCGAGCATGGTGATCGTTTCCTGGATTTCTTTGCCACGAATATCGGAACCACATACGATGTCATAAGAATTGGCGATACCGCGTTTCTCCTGCTGGATTCCTGGGAGGACAAGCCAGCCAAGACGCCTGGCCACACCTATTGCCAGTGGAATATGGACAGCTGGTTCCTTGACGCAGAAACAAGTTGGCTGAAAACTGCAATGGCGGACGATAAGTGGACGAGCGCAAAACGGCGCATAGTAATCTGCCATTCCGCACCTTATTCGCACTTCGACGGATGCAGATATCTGCCTTTCGTGCTACAGAAAATGACGGACCCATACTTTGAGGGCGAGGCTCCCGCAAGTCCCCTGAACTTGTGGCTTGCGGGGCATGTGCACCGTTATCTTCGTTCAATACCAGGGACTGACGATATAGTTGCGGAAGTCCTTCCGCCTGCTCCATTCAAGGGTGGTAAAACATATAAATATCCAGTTCTCACCGTAGGTGGACCAGGCGCGAAGAGGAATATACAGGCAAGTTGCTTCCGTGTTGACGCCGATGAGGACGGCTTTACCATCAAAGCCTGGGATCAGGACGGGAAGTTGCTGGAGCATTTGCGCTATGGCAATGACGGCACCTGCAATGAGATTGTCTCGCTTCCTCATTTCACAATTTTGCCTGACCCGAAGGGCTGACAACTTTGTTCTAGTACCCTAGATTCCTAGTATCATAGTTGGCTTTGATGAAAAGCACAATGGTGTTTTATGGTTCTTTTTTGTCTAGTCGATTTGAAAAAAAAGCCAATTCAGGTACATTAACCATAGATTTTTGATTATTGAATGAGCGCCTATCTCAGTTGGTTAGAGAGCATGGTTTACACCCATGATGTCGAGGGTTCGAGTCCCCCGGCGCTCACCATCTTCTAAATGCCCTATTTCCTACAGGATTAGGGCATTTTTTATTGCCAGTTTTCAGGTTTTGAGAGGCAGGCGATTATTTCCGACATTTTAGGATAATTTGCTACTGCAAAAAGGCAAAATCAGAGACGAATCAGTGACGGCCTGTTTCACCTTAAATCCTGGCCGTCTTCGTCACGCTTGGATAACAAGCTGCGCTCTTTTTTAGGCTTGAAGGTATCACACTAGAAAATATACAATGTGAAAGAATGGAGGCATAGCCGTTAAGTGCGCATCTTTCCACCAAAGCCAAAGTTTCAGAATGGACTTGCAATACTCCATTTGTTCATTATTTTATGGCCGTTCAACAAAGTTGAACAATGGAGGTGTTATGAAGCGACAGAGCATGAAAGACGTGGTGCTGGAAAGGCTTAATGGTTTTCTTGAGGGAAACGGACTGCCAAGTGCTAGGTGTGAGAATCAAGAGGAGAATATGTCGGCCACGCTTGTCTTTAGTGGCGGTGTGCGCTTTACTATGCTGGACGCGACTGCAATGGCCACAGCCAGAATATTGGATGAATGTGCGTTAAGGGGGAAGGGCAGTACAGTTGCCATTGCCCCATTCTTTCCGCCTTCCGTGGCGGAGAGGCTTGCGGAAGAGCGCATAAACTATGTGGATACGGCAGGTAACCTTATGTTGCGCATCGGCGGCAATGTGCTCTGTGTCAAGAACTGTCCGCGTCCAGCGGCCTTGACGAGAAAAGTCACGCCTGGTCGCTGTTGGAATCCACAGGGGCTTAAAGTCTTGTTTCTGCTCCTTACTGAAAATGAGGCATTAAGTTGGACTTACCGCAGGGTAGCGACGGAATGTGGCGTAAGCCTCGGTACCGTGAACAATGTCATGAAGGAGGCGCTGGAGCAGGGCTATCTTCTCAAATGGGAGAAGTCTCTTCGCTTCGGGGATAGAGGCAGGATGATTGATCTGTGGACAGCCAATTACGCGATGTTGCTGTTGCCGAGGCTTGAAGTGACAAGATACCAGGGCACACCTGTCAGCGCAAGTGGTGAAGTTTGCCTGCTGGCAGGAGGGGAGACGGCTGCGGCTGAAGCGGGGCTGGCTCAGACAAACTATGGCGAATATTGGCGGCATGGCAACATCGCGCAGTTCGTTGCAAAGGCTAGATGGCATATTGATGACAGGGGGAACATCATCGTGAAGGAAGCCTTCTGGCCAGCGGAAAGATGCTTCAAGGGGCATGTGCCATGGCTATTGGTTTATGCGGATTTGATGTCCAAGGATGACAGCAGGTGCCAGGAGATAGCGGAAGAAGTGAGGACAAAATATCTGGAGGACAAGCAATGACCGCAGCTGATGAAATTCTTGTCATAATAGCGAATGCGGTTCAGAGTCTGGGCGGACAGTTTATGCTTGTTGGCGCGTATGCGAGGGATTATTGGATAAAGGAGTGTGGCGTCAGGGGATACGCCCGCGTGACTATGGACGTGGATTTGGCTTGCCGCGTATCATCCTGGGATGAATACACCAGAATTATGGGCGCATTGCTGGAAAGGGGAGGTCTGCACCAGGATGACAAGATTCAGCATCGCATTTGGCTACGCGATGAAATCTATGCTGACTTTGTACCGTTTGGAGGTATTGAGGATGCAAATGGAGAATTTCAGTGGCCTCCCGATTTTGACATTTCGCTCAACGTCCTTGGATATCGCGTTGCGTATGAGGATGCCAAGACAATGACCGTATGCGGGGAGAGTTTGAAGGTTATCAGTCCGTGCTGGCTTGCGATACTGAAGCGAAAGGCATATACGGATACACCAGAACGAACCAAAGACCTTGTGGACGTGTATTTCATCATAGACCACTATTTGGACTTCATAGATGAGGACAGGAGGCTTTATGGCCCCAATGCCACTGATGCTGATATATTCTCCATAGAGCCGTTTGATACACGAGTGGCTGGAGCGTTGCTGATAGTCCGAGACTGCAATGTTCACGGAGGCGATACGCTCCGCAACATTCAGGCTTCGCTCCGTGCATTTGATGCCAATGACGCCATGGCGATTGCATTTGCCCGCGTGAACTCCCTGACACAGGAGACAACAAGAATATTGCTGGACACGCTGTTCAGTCCCATTGATGGGTCTGAATAGGTAAATTGGCCATGTGTGTCCCCTACGCTCGCTTGACATTTTCGCCAAACTCGAGAGGGCTGCGGAGCAGCCCCATTTGAATAGTTGCTATGTTGTTGTCCGTCGCCATTCGACACCTTGCGACTGGACAAAACCAGAAAGCGTGTAAAATTGGATGGCGGTGCCTCCTTGCAATGAGGCAAGGCGGCTGAAGTCAAAAAA
>JAFSTJ010000433.1 GCA_017450525.1 Victivallales bacterium
GATCCTCCCCCGCCGCATCATAGAAGAAACACGAGAACTTCCTTCTCTTATGCGGTGGCTTGAACTCCAGCGTGTAAATCAACGGACGTTTTCCATAAATATCCTGCTCTTCATACTTTCGTGTCGCTTCCAAAACCTTTAGGTTATTGTAAAGGACAGACTTGTATATGGTGAAATATTTTTTTGAAGTCTTTTCATCGGGACAATTAAATGTCCAATGAATGTCTTCTGCAATTTCATACATAGATTGAACCAAGGCTGCTATGTAATGACTCTTGCCGGAATTCCTTAATCCGATGACCGCGATATAGGAAGGTTCACACTCAACTAGGTCTATTGGAAGCAGGCAGTTATCAAGTGCCTCGTTTTTTTGAAGACAGTCTGGGCAAAATATGCCGTCAACAAGCGTTTTCCTGCGTGGAGTATCATCTTTTCCTTCTTTGCAGGCATCACAGGTCAACTCGCCTATGGCGGTTCCAAACAGCTTCTGGAAAAAGCCAAGACGAATGGGACCATTGTGCGGCGCTTCCTCTTGTGGGCAATGTTTGATGACCTTTTCCAATGGCATTCTGCTAAAGCACAAAGGACAGACGAACTCTCTTTTCATTCGCAGCCTCCCAGGTAGCCTTCCTGCCACAGTGCCCAAAGCACTGGCTCTAGAACACGTTTAGAAGTAATGGAATCGCGCAGTGTTTGTTTGTTCTTCTCGTCCTCTCCTGCAATCGCGTCAAAACCAAAGGCACTGACTGCAAAGAAACAAGTATATTTGAACTCTTTTTCCAACTGCATTAAAAGATCTCTCTTTTTTGCACCATTGTAAAGAAGCCGCTCTTTGACATATTCATTCAGTTCTTCCAGATCCGAAAGATCAACACATCCCTTGTGTGTCATTGATATGGATTTGTAAAGCGGATTGACTTTAATGTCACTAAATTCTTCAATATTACGAAGTGTATCACTCTTGGAAACGCAGATTGCCAATGGGCATTCCTTTATTCCTCCATATCCCTTCCATATTTCAGCAAGTAAATTGATAATGGATGCTCCATCATCGCCTTGTCCTATTTTTTTCAAACCCAAAGAACGACGCAATTTGTCCCCCGCCTCGCCTCCACCAGTTTTTTCGCTAATCATATTTCGGATCAATTCTTCGACACCTTGCAACTGTTGTGGCTCCACCATCATAAACAGTGCTTTGGCATAGCGCAATATTGGATAGTCATTGAGGACTTTACCACGGCTATTGACCATATCTTCCCCCGCGACATCCCTTATGCACAACAGTATTTTTCGCTTCTGCCCTAAAAAATGATGCCCAAAAAGACGAAACGAGATTCGCATTCCGCAAAACTCCCTGTCGCAGTCATCGAAATCAATTTTAACCAGTAGAGGGTCGAATATCCTATCATCATTAAAGCCATCACTTGCCTTTCGAGTGCTATCTGGAACCTCGCGTGATTTCCCTTCTACAAGTGCATGAGTATATTCCTCATATTTACTGGCGTTATACATGCTAGGAGAAACATCTTTCCAGAAAAACTCCTTTTTCTCGTCTTGTTTTTCCGCAACCATCTCGTTTAGTGTCTTAAGAAGAGCTCCAATGTAACAGCTTTTTCCTACAGTGGACATTCCAAGCACCACAATGGGAAGTATGTCGTATTTGTCCTCTATCACATTCTTTGGCAAGCGGACACGACAACCTTGATGACATTCATAATAGTTGCCTGTGTCATCAGTCAAGACATGGCCGCAAATGGGACATTTTACCTTTGAACTCATTGTTACTCCTTGTGGTATATGATGTTAATTGAAATCTATTTCCCCAACGGAATCTGCTCGCCAATTCGTTTCAAGTTGAAGTTGTGGTCGTTTACGACTTCCGTCATGAGCTGGACATAACCTTGTTTGCCTGTAGGTAGTTCAATGCGCAGTTGATTGCCAGACTGTGATTTGATTTCCCCCAGTTTCTCATACTTGCCATTAGGGGAGAGGAACTTTGACTTTGTAAGCACGTATGAAAGATTGGGAAAGCCCTCGCCATCCGACTCCAATTCCAAATAGAACTTTGAGCGAAGCAGGCCTTTTTTTACAACCTTATAACTGATAGTCACAGGGGCTGCCAAAATGGCCGTCCCCACCCCTTCTTTTGAAAAACGCTCTCCAGCACCAGCCTTCTGGACAGTGAATACTGTCAGATAGTAGCTGTCATTGAAATTCTTCCAGGTATAGCAGCCTTCACGTTCATAGTCTGATTTGGTATATTCGCGTCCTCGTTCCAGAATATCCTGCTTTGTCAGCTTCGGCTTTGTTGCACTGCGAGTCCTGACCAGCCTAACAGCTTCTATGCCATCAGGCCACTCCCAGCGGATTTTAATCATTTCCGCTGAACAACGTTCTACTTGAATCTTCTGAATCTCTGGAACAGGCGGAGCCTCTTTGGGAATGTCGGAAGCCTCAACCGCCTGGCTATACCATTTTCTCCCACCGCATTCATAGACAAAACGAAGTTGATATGTGTATTTCTGACCATTGGTCAGATTCTTGTCTGGATAAGAATACTCTTTGCCCAAGGACATCCACTCATTCCAGTCCTGACGCTTCAACTCCGAAACAGGCTGCACAGATGAATTCAACGCAGATGTTTTCCAGATCAGGTCAAGTTGCCCGTCATCAGGGGAAATGGTAAAAGAATCTGGTGGCAAGGCAGTGCAAATGTCCGTTGAAGTGCTTTGCCGACCATTCTCGCCGTAAGCCACAGGACAAATCACATAGCCATAGTATTCGCCGCCTTCGGCGGTCTTGTCAACAAACTCGGTTGCGTCGCACGGCAAATCTTTGCCCACTTGCTCCAATCCCACTTCATATCCTGTCGGCTTCCTGCCCTTGCAACGGTATATACGCAACGCCTCCACTTTAGGCGACGCCTTCTCCCATGTCAGTTTGGTGCTCTTCCCCTCCAACATCGCCTGGAAGTTGCCAGGTGCCGCCAGGTTCTTGAGCACTTCTTCGCGTTCCTGCCTCGCCTTGCGCTCGGCCGCCTCCCGTCTCTGTTGCTCCTCAATCTCCGCCTCGATTTGTTTCCTGCGCTCCTGAATAGCCTTCCACTTCCCGAATCTGCGCAGTATCTCCTCGCACAGTTTCAGCTGCTCAGACAGAACCTTCCTCCCCTCCAGTTTCTCTAGGCATTCTGCTCCGTCCGCAAAGGGATAGCCGCAGTTTTCGCAGGTCGTCTCCCCCTCATGCACCTCTTCAGTGCATTCTGGGCACTTTGCCCCTTTAAGAGGAAGATAACAGTGGGAACATATCGAATCATCTTCATAACGCTCTTTTCCGCAGTAAGGACATGGAATCTTCGGACGGGGCAGTTTTATCTTGGCTATTCTGCCACCATTGTCATATGGGTAGAACTCACTACAATACCATGTAAAGAGTTTCTTGCGCCTTTCTATTGTCCAATTGGAACAAGGCACTTTCTCATTTGATGCCGTACGTGGGTCATAAAATTTGTCTGACAAATAATAGTCAATATCTTTCTCTTCAAGTGATTCTCTACCAGAAGCGCCAAATACCTGGGATAAGCAGAGAATGTATCCTAGAATCAACATGTTTTCACTGTCTTGTGGGGTATCCTTTTTTTCAGGACTATCAAAATCATTAAGTTTAAATATGTGATGGATAGCATTTTGTAAATTGAGAAAAAGTATAGCCTTAGGATAATTGTTTGTTTTTGTATAATTAAAGAATTCAGAAGTAAGTGATTTATACAATGTAATTAATTTGCAAATTCTGAACCAGTTAGCAGGAGAAACCAAATCTTTCTTTGCTAGCTTTCCTTGCGTTGAAGTATACAATTCCAATGAATCAGAAACAGAACTTTGATTCTTTTTCCTTCGTGCTTCAAATAACATATCGACATATTTACAAAAACGCTGATATAAGTTATCATTTTTAGCAATCCTAAAAGTGCTTATCTTAAGGTAAGACAAGTCATTAGCGTCTATTGTAACAATTTTAATATTATCATTTCCATACATTATATTTTTCAAAAATGAACTTATATCGTTAGGTAAGCTCTTCGTTATATCGCTAATATCCATGTCTATTTTATCCTATGTCTGGTGTGCGCCCAAAGGAGTTAAATGTTAATTATTCTTGGAATTTTTTATTGCAACTTGCTATTAAACAACGCTGTACTTATCCACGATTCTCTTTTTATCGGGGATGTCCTCTTCCTGAATGACATTTGAGGTCTGCAACTGGCACTTGACATCACGTCCTGTGCGGATATCTTTGGCGTATGCGTCCAGCAACCCCTGCTCATTCAAGGCAAATACCACTTCCAAAGGCTGTCCTGCTGGGCGTCCCGATGGTAAGCCGCTGATGGACATTTCGCCAAGTTTGGTGCAAAGGGCAAGCTCCTCCACCTTCTCGCTGGATTCGTTCTCCATGATTTCCAGCAGGACTTCCGTCTGATTGTCCTTGCTAGTGCCATACCAGTGATGCTTCCGTTCCTCCTGCGGCATGTTCTTGGGCGGAAACTGGCAAGGCAAGACCGAGTTCTTCATGATGATGTTGCTGCAATGGCGTTCACCATCCTCCATCAGGCAAATGATGCCAAAGGTCTTGCTGCAGACATTCCGCACAATGACCGTTCCAGGCAGTTCAATCCCTTCCTCTTCAATGATCTTTTGTGCCTCTCCACCCAGAAAAACCTCGTCATCCAACTCGTCAATGGACAGCGTGCTGTTTTCCTGTAGCCTCTCCTTGACAACCTGTTTGGCCAGTGCCTGTCTTGCATAGAGTGCCGCACCCCGCGCTACAGCCTCGTCTGGCTGGTAAAGTTGCGGCTCGATGCCGAAATTCTCCTGCACGGCTCGCTTGACCTGAGGCATTTTGGAGGAGCCACCCACCAGCAGAATGGCATCCAGATGCACCGTGTCGACTTTCAATTTGACTGCCGCATCCTCCAACACGCTTTCTGCCGTGCTGATGGTGCGCTGTAGCAAATCCCATGTCGCTTTCTCGAAGGCATCTCTTGTATAGGGAATGGACGCGCTGGCACGCCCGAAGGAAAGGGAAACACGGACATTCGACAAATCGGTCAATTGCCTCTTCACATCTTCGGCTTTCTTCCGCATCTCCGCCATAAAGACTATGTCCGCCTTCATATCGCTTTCCGACAGATTTTTCTCCTTTGCAAAGACGTGAATCAAGTCATCTGCCAAGTTCTTATCCCAATCGACGCCGCCGAGCAACTTGTCACCGCCCGTCGCCACTGCCTCAATAGCTTTTGCGCTACTTCCAGCCGAAATATGCAACAGCGTTACGTCGAAAGTTCCGCCGCCCAGGTCATAGACCAGGATGTTCCTCTCGTCAGCCTGGACACCGAAACCGTATGAAAAGGCTGCCGCTGTCGGTTCATTGATGATCTCCAGAACATTCAGCCCCGCAAGTTCACCAGCAATCCGCGTGGCTTCACGTTCATTCACACCAAAGTAGGCTGGACACGTGATAACCACATCCTTTACGTCAAGATGATGCACATCAGCCACA
>JAFSTJ010000033.1 GCA_017450525.1 Victivallales bacterium
ATGGCCAGTCAGGTACAAAATCATACTGTACCAGCTGGCCTTCCACAACTGTGGCTTGACTGCCCTAACTTAAATCGACAGCCTATGTTGCAAAGCATCTTCGATAAATCCTACTCAATATCAATGGCTGACCCATTACGTCCACAGTCCTTCAAAGAGCAGAGCTATTTGAAAAATACAAGTTCCATGGTATTTTTTTAATCTCATTCAAGTTCAAAATTATTGCCGAATAAACAATGTCATTATACACAAATGCAATCAGGGACCAGCGTGTCCGCGATTATCTGCCGCCTGTGCGCGTGGTGGCAAGCGAGGGTGTCGAGCATCCCGAATTCTTCATCAATCGCATTATATATCAAAGTTTCACCACTGCCACGGGAAATGACTACCAGGTGCTTAAGCCAGGCGCATGGATTCTGCTGGATTTCGGCAGGGAAATTGCAGGTGGAATAAAGCTGACAACTGGCGGGCGCAATGGCGATGGCGTTGTGCGTGTTCGTTTTGGTGAATCCGTGAGCGAGGCAATGTCCTCACCTAACCAGGACCATGGAATACACGATGACATTCTCAAGTTGCCAATGCTGGGCAGCCGTGACTTTGGCTCAACTGGCTTCCGCTTCGTGAGAATAGACGGTGTAGAGGGAAACAACTGCCTGCTTGGCATAATCGCTGTGGCCGTCTATCATGACTTGCCCCGCATCGGGGCTTTTGAATGCAGCGACCAGCGCATAAATCGCATCTACGAAACTGCGGTTTACACGGTCCACCTCACCATGCAGGACTACATATACGATGGCATCAAGCGTGACCGCCTGGTGTGGCTGGGCGACCTTAATCCCGAGATACGCGTAATCCTCTCCACATTCGATGATTATTCATTGATACGCCGCAGCATGGACTATGTGAGGGAACAGACGCCGCTCCCGCGTTACATGAACAATATGATGTCCTATTCGCTGTGGTGGGTGATAAATCAATACGATCTCTACTGGCATTCAGGCAATATTGAATACCTGCGCGAACAGCATGAATACCTTGTTGGTGTGGTACACCATTTTGCGGGGATGATTGATGAAAGCGGGCGCACCACGAGGCCCTGCTTCCTGGATTGGCCCACAAGCGAAAACCCAGAGGCGCAACTGGCAGGCGGGCACGGCCTTTTCGCATTGATGTTCGACAGGGCGGCAAGGCTGCTTCAGACCCTTGGAGATATGGAGAACTCGCAGTTCGCCAGGAACTGCCGCCAGAGAATGCAGGCCTTCGTCCCAGATTGCAAAGGAAACAAGACCGCAGCAGCAATATTGACTCTCGCAGGCATTACTGACGCATCTAATGTATTGACCACGGACTGCACCAATGGGGTGAGCACGTTCTACGGCTATTATATGCTTCTGGCGCAACCCGTGCAAAGCGCACTTGAGGTAATGCGACGCTATTGGGGCGCCATGCTGGATTATGGCGCCACCACTTTCTGGGAGGATTTCAATCTGGACTGGGTGAAGAACGCCAGCCCCATCGATGAACTTCCTGTGCCTGGAAAAGACGATCTGCACAAGGATTTCGGCAACTATTGCTACAAGGGGCTCAGGCATAGTCTATGCCACGGCTGGTCTGGCGGTCCAGCGGCCTTTCTTATGGAAAAGGTGCTTGGCGTCTCCATCGCTGAACCTGGCGCAGGCAGTCTGCTGATACAACCAGAACTGGGAGATTTGGAATATGCCAAGGGCGTCTTCCCGACACCACACGGGCCAGTCCGCATCAGCAAAAAACGCGGCGAAAAACCACAAATAATTGCGCCAGACGGCGTAAAAATCACAATTGTCGACAAATAGTTATTTATATCCACAGATTGTCACAGATTATCACAGATTTTTTATAGGTTTACGACGTAGTTTAATTTTTCAGCCACTTGTCCAGGAAATCGTAGCCTTTATTCAGCACATCCATTGGCGGGCGATGTCCTGTGGCGTGGTTGTAGATAAGTAGCCTATCCTGGTAATTCTCGTAGCCTGGCGCTTTCTGCATCATAGCATAACTATCATCATTGTCGTATAAGCCAGCGATGAGGCAGAATGGCTTTGGCGCCGCGCAGGCAAGCAGACTGCTATGGTCAATGCCACGCGCCTTGAATGATTCCACCTTGTTTCCCCAGTACCAGATGTCGTTCCAGTTGGTCTGGTCCCAGCTAATACCGAAGTCGCTTGTCAGGATGGCCTTTACGCGTGCATCCAGGCATCCTGCATAGAATGCCATCTTTCCTCCTAGGGAATGGCCTGCGATGCCGATGCGCTGCGCATCCACCCTGCTGTCCTGCACCAATGCGTCAATCAGCAGAATGGTATCTGCCGTAAGTTTGCCAATGCCGCTCCATTCGGGATGCTCCTTGTTTATGGCGGTTCCGCATTGTGGCCATCTTTGGTATTCGCCCCGTTCCAGATTCGACTTTAGATATGTGAGGTGATATGCGTCCGCGCTGGCTGTCACATATCCACGCCTGGTAAGGTGCGCCATCATCTCAATGCCTGCGTATGATGGCAGGACTTCCTCTGGCTTGTCTAGTTCAAAGCCAAGCATGGCCTCTGGAAAATAGAATGGCACTGCTACAGCAGGCAACTTGCCAATGGCGTTCTTTGGAAAGGCCATCACCACTCTCTGGAATGTGCCAGGCCCGTTTGCCTGCAGATACAATTCCGCCGTGAAATCGTCAAAGTCGTATTTTTTCTGAAGCGCCAGTGAATGTTCAAAGCCATAGTTCACTGGACTGCCTATCAGAGAACGCCAAAGTTCAAGTTGCTGTTTTTGTGTAGGCATGGTTCTTATTGTGGGCTGTGGGCTGTTTGGTGCGCGTTTGGAAGGCACAGTTCTACCTGCGGCTTTCGCCGCAGGCACCAAACAGTCCACAGTCCATTAATGGAGTTTATTGCAGTTCCACGATGGCGAAGCAGTGGAAATCCAGGTGCATCTTGAGGGTATTGCCGTCAAAGCCTAGCACCTTGCTGCCAAAGTCACCTAGTTCAATTGGCGCTCTGGTCTTGCTGATACGATATTTTTCGCTCTGCTTGAAAAGCCATTCGTAGTCGGGGTCTGGCGCGGTCATCTTGTCCACGGCGTTCTTGGGAGCCTTTGCCAAGCCCAGCGCCTTCCAGTCGAACGCGATGCTGAAGTCCTGGTTCTTGTGCTCCTTGCCTGCGTGACCAATGATTGCCAGCACTTTGTTCTGGGAAGGCAATGCATAGCAACTAACAAGTATGTTGCTGCCGCCGCTGACCTTTGCGAAGTTGTGCCAATATCCGACGAACTTTGCCTGCTCCACGCCGAAGTCATCATAGATGCGTATCAACTTGTCAAACAGGCCGAAGTGATTGCGTGTTTCGCCAGGGAGAGTGTTGTGTGGGAGCGTCATTGCGAAGGCCGCCTTGCCCATGCGGAACTTGTATGGCGTGTCCTCCTCGGTGCCGCCATATTTGGGGTTCAACTTGTCAAAGGGCAGATAGACGCTGTTGGTGATGCCGAATGGGATAGACGATAGTTCGGTTGCGAACAATGCCAGCGGCATGGTGTCAATGATGTCCTTTCCGTTGTGGAAGGTTGTGCTTGATTCCTGGCGAAGTTGTTCGCCATTGAAGAGATTTGTCACAAATGTGTAGCATGGCACCATCACATAGTCGGTGTTGTGTATGCATACGGCTGGGATTTCAATGCCCGCCTCCAACTGCGCGATGGCGACGCGCCTGTAGTATTCGCGGAACGCCAGCAGCGGATAGCGGTTGTGGCAGCCATGGGCAGTATTGGAGCATTCCGACACTGTGCCGAAGTCAAAATACACGCCTTTCATGGCTGGATTGCGCTTCAGCATATCCTTGACTTTCCACACGAAGAAGTCACTTGCCATCGTGGTGGGACAGCATTCATATACGAAGTGGGAAGTGTGTTCGTAGTCCATTGAGAATTCAGGCTTCATCTTCCAACTTGGGAGATAGGCGGCCACCTCGGGATATTTTACCGAAAGGAATTTTGCACCCGTATATGCCATCGGGCGCAGTTTGGGCTGCGATACCAGTTTATCCAGCATCATCTTGTGGTTTCTTCGCACTATGGCAGCGTATGGATTGTCCATATCACCGAAGAAGTTACCCAAATCGCCGCCAGACATGCTCTTGATGAAGATGATTTCTGCGGTTGGCCTGCGTCCAGGACGGTTCAGGGGCGCCACATAGTCGAAATTGAATGTGTCGAATGGTGCATTCTTGATTTTTTTCACAGGCGTCGCCAGCAATCCAAAGGATGCGCTGCGCTTCTTTGCATTCTCCAGTTTTGACCAGATATGCACAGTCAAGGTCACCTTGTCGCCATTCTTCTCAATGGTGTATGTCTGCTTGGATGGGCTGTTCCAGTCATTGCGTTCTTCCGCAAAGAAGCAGAAGCCCTTATCCTCGTTGCCGATCCATAAGATAGGCAGCCAGTCCAGATTCAATTTGCCTTCAGGAATGAGCCTGGTTATTTTGCTGCCCCAGCCGTGGCAGTATGTGGCATGCAGGTACTTTGCGATGGAAGCGGAAAATGTGAACTTGATATCCAGACTGCCCTTGCCTGGCGCCAGTTCCATTTCATTCCACTGCACGCCATCGTATTCCAACCATGACTTAATCTTGAGGGCGCTGGAGGCGGTCTCAAATTCTGTGCGGTGTGGCTTTGCCATCTTTGTCTCAAAACGCTCTGGCACAAGCACCTTGTTGTCAAGGACAATTTGCGGTTCAGTGGCAAATAGCTCATCGTCGTTCGCTTTTATGCTGATTGGCAGGAATGACTTTTTCCAGACGTAATTGCGGCAGGCAACCCACGCCCCCATCACGTTCTTGTCCAGCACATAGCTCATTTCGTGGAATGGCGGAACTATGCGCTCTGGGTGGAAGTCCTGCCTCGCCCATTCGCCCAGACCTGGATAATTCAGTTCAATTGCATCCACCTTCTCGTTGGCGGCATTGCGCAGTTCCACCTTGTATATTCCAGTTGCGGCCTTGTTCTTGTCAAATGGCAACTTGATTGCAGGCTGCGTTGCATCGGCAGTCGCCAACGCCTCGCCATTGGGGGCAAGCAGATGCAGTTTGCCTTGGAAGTCCGCACCGAATTTCCTCCGCATGGTCTGTATCTGCAAATTGACCAGTATCTCGCCTTCCAGGAAGAAAGGCTCAACTGCAAAGAAGTTCTCGTTCAGTTTGAAAGGCACGATTTCTCGCATGGCGACGCCATTTTTACTCTTGAGCGTATATACCATGCAGTCATAGCCAGCCGTGCCGATGTTGATGGTCTGCTCATCCTGGATAATTTCGCCTTTCTTCAGAGTGTAGGAGCACTTGAACACCGACATTGGCACAGCAGAGCCGTCACGCCTGGCAAGGGACACATCGTAATCCGCTACGCCACCTTGCGCACTTGCAATCTTGTACTTGTGGGTGTAAGAGCCCGTATTTGCATCGTTCTGCTCAAGCACCTGCAATGTGGGGGCATTTGTGAAGCGTGCCAGCACCATCTGTGTTTTAGGCGCATAAACATCAGCCAGCAGCAAGGAGGAAAACGCACCGCACTCGGGCAGTTTCCAGGAACGGCAGAAGTTGATTTGGATGGCTTCCTTGGGCGGGCCGCTCAATTCAAGGGTGTTCCATGGAATGGCAACTTCACCTTGCCAGAGAGTTGAACTGTCGATTTTCATTTCCTTGGTGCTGGTGTAACTCCACTTACCGTTCCAGTCCGCATTCCTGTTGCGCCTTTCCATGTAGCCACCTGCGACATTGCCTATGAAATGGTATGTGACCTCGCCAATGCGCACGTAGAATTCAAAGCACTCATCTGTCCAGGCGGCGGGTTCATTTGTGGGAGTGCGCAGCGTGCCTTCCTGTATGTTTGCGCCAGTTGGGAATACAGAACTCAAGCCCAGGTATATGTTGCTGTCGTCGTACAGCAGTTTGAAGTCATGGGGAGGTATGGAGCCAGACTTTTCGGGGAATGTAATATCCACCAGCCTTGGCATGGAGGCGGCGTATTTCCAGGCATCCTCATTCAGTTTGCCGTCGTTCTTTGGAGCCTGCATTCCAGCAGGCACCTTGGGAATATCGAGCATCTGCGGGTGTGTCTGTTCAAGTGGCGTGAACTTTACCTGGTACATTTCCGCAACGGCGGCAGGCGACAATGCCTCGTCATACACCTTCAGATTGCGCACGAATGTATCGTCCGCCCAGGTACGTGGTGCAAACCATCCGTCCTTGTATGGCCCCAGGCTCAGATTGCGCACAAAGTTGCGTGGGAGCGGGAAAGGCTGCACTTTTTCCGCTATCATCTTGCCACCATAGTAGAGGCGCACCACATTGCCGTCCCAGGTGCAGCCAATATCATAGATCTTGCCTTCCACCAGTTTTTCAGGGAACGCCATGAGAATGCCCTGGGTCAATTCCGCGAAGGAGAATTGCAATGACTTGTCCTTGTAGTAGTTGAATGCAATGGACTTGCGGCTGCCCGTCCTAAGCGTCAACAATGGCCTCTGTATGTTGAGTGGCGGCTGCATTTCGCCGATGCTGAATGCGAAGAACAATGAGCCGCAATTCTCGCCTATCAATGATGAGCCTGGCACGGAAAAGGCATGCGAACCACCGATGGCAAAGCCCTTCCCCTCGGGGAATTGCCCGTCAATCTTGTACTGCTTGCCTGCAATGTCCAGTGTGACAGGCTCCTTGAACTCGATGTTCAATTTTTCAGCTGATTGCGCCAATGCCGTGATTAGCAATGCTAAAACAAGAAAACAATGTTTCATTTGCACCTCATGAAATCTGTGAAAAATGTACTATTAATGTTTAATTTTATGTTATTTGAGAAAGATTTGATTGAATTCCAATTGAAATCTTGTTGCCTTTGCGGTTCGGCCCCGCTGGGGCCGTGGGTTCTAGGTTGGCACGCATCCCCAGGCGTCGCTGCGCTCCGCCTGGGGTTATTGATATTGGGCCCCGTTGGGGCCCTCTTCTAGGCAAGTTTCCTGTTTGATTGCGCCATTTTTCATTGCTGAAAACGTGATCATCATGAAAATACAAGTTTTGTGCCTAGAAAAGGGCCCCATCGGGGCCCAATTTGAATAGTTGCTATGTTGTTGTCCGTCGCCATTCGACACCTTGCGACTGGACAAAACCAGAAAGCGTGTAAAATTGGATGGCGGTGCCTCCTTGCAATGAGGCAAGGCGGCTGAAGTCAAAAAAACAACCAAGGAAAC
>JAFSTJ010000434.1 GCA_017450525.1 Victivallales bacterium
GATCCTTTGCCGTGTTGCCAACACACATTTCTGTGTCGCTGTTGAAGAAAACAGCAGAAGGTGTCGTGTCTTCACCTTCAACGTTTTGGATGATTACTGGGCGTCCATCCGAATCAAGCCAAGCAATGGCTGAATAGGTGGTTCCCAAATCAATGCCAAACACTTCGTTTCCCGTGCCCTGACGTGTGCTGGGCAGACTGACTTCAATTTCTTCGCTCATGCTTTGTTTCCTTTCTAAATTGAGGTTGGTGAGTATGTGGACTAGAAAACTATTCCTCCGACTTTGTTTCATCTGCAAGCTTGGGGTCGAAACGGTAAACCTTGACCCAAGCCTTGCCAAGATCGCTGAAGCCGCGGTCGTCGCGCAGGAAGCCGGGATAGACAACTTCCGCGATTTTCTGGTTTAGAGATTCGTCGCCTGTCGGGACGACGGAGAGAAGTTTCTGCTTGCCGGAACGCGCGTCATAGCTATCCACACCGACTTCAGGCTCATACTTTACAATCCCCAGATTGAAGAGGGCATCCTCTACAAGTTGACGACAGTAGTTGACTTCCTCCAAAGCGGTATCGGGATTCTCCTGCGCACGCGCCACAGCCTTGTCCATTTCACGGTAAATCCCAAGAATGGCATTGAGAACAGCGGTTTCAGATGCTTCCCTGAACTCACGATTGATTTCCTTTTGTCCTGAAAGAAGTATGTCCGTGCTGCCCTTTAGTGCAGATATCTTCTTAAGAAGGTCATTCTTGACATCAGCGACAGCAGCAAGGATGGCCTCGCGGTTTGCATCGGCCAGCTCCTGCCCCTTGGCGACCGTTGCTTCAACACCTTCCAGCTTATTGAGCACATCCTTGCCGCCCTGCGTCGGCTCCCCGCTGGAAGCAGCAGGTTGCGTTTCCGCTTCCTGAGAACATTCAGCATCAGTGCCTTTCACGTCGATGTTCTCCGCTGTCCCAGGCTGTTCAGGCACCACGTTTCCCTCGGTCGCTTCGTTCACATTCTGTGCATCCGTTTTTTCGTCTGCCCCCCCCACCCGCGATTCAGAGGGGGCAGGCTGTGCATTTGGAGCATCAGCAGCCTGCATCGCCTGACTGCCATTCACTTCAACATTGTTCTCACACACTTTTGTCTCTTCTGCCATGTTAATTTCTCCAGGTTGTGTTGTTTATGTTGCAAATCACAATCAAACTATTTAAAAGAATCAAGTAACTACCTTGACATCTCATGAGCTCGCTCGTTCATGTACTGGCGTTGCTGTTCCGCCGCATTTTCCTTTTGTTGGGTGGCCTCTGCCTGACTTTTCTGCTGTCCGGCCTGTTGGCGTTCCTTCAACTCCTCCTTCAAATGGGACTGATGGGCTGTGGAATTCCGCTGGGATTGACGGTCGTTCGGATCCATTCCGCTATCTCCTGGCTTCTTGTTCATCGGATTGCCGTCATTGGCATTAGCATTACTTTGGCCACCGTTTCCATTCTCATTTCCATTATTAGTCTTGTTCATCGGATTGCCGTCATTGGCATTCCCTTTGCCACCGTTTTCATTTTCTTTTCCTTTATTCACCTTATTCATGGGATTACCGTCATTGGCATTCCCCTCATTTGCATTGCCACCATGACGTCTATTGAAATCTTCATTAATGCGTTCCTTCTCCTCGTTCCTTGCTTTTGTTTCAGGGTCTATCTCGCGTTGGCGTTCTCCACGTTCCTCGCCACGGTAACGTTGTTGCTCGCCATTGGAATTCTCATTGTTCTGCTGCGCCTGTTTCTCCGCCTCAAGTTGCTTCAGTTTCTCCTCCTGCGCCTCAACCTCGCGGATCTTCTCCTCGGACTTCTCCCTGGCGCGCTTCAAAGCCTCCTCATATTCTTGTTTCTTAGAGGAATCTGCCTCGTTGTCGGAGAGACCAGTCAGACGTTCCTGCGCCAGGTCTTCCTGATAGAACGCCTCATCACGTTCGGCCATTTTCTTGTCAAGTTCAGCCTGAGCCTTGTTCATTTCCTCGTCAATATTCCTTGCCATCGTTCTGCTCCTTACTACCGCTTCATTCCACCTTGATTTTCATAGGAAGCACCAGATTCCTTCTCCGCTGAACAACCATGTCCCTGATTATAGGAATTGTTCCCAGACTTTTTCATTGGATTGCCGTCATTTGCATTTTCTCTTGAATATCCTGTCGTCTTTTCTGCGGAACTCGCTTCATTCTCCTGTTTGCCAGATTGACTCATAGGATTACCCTCATTGGCCTTTCTGCCATTGTTGCGCTCTGCCTCAAGTTGCTTTAGCTTTGCCTGAGCCTGTTCGACGGCGCACATCTTCTCGTAGCTGACCTCCTTTGCCGCACTCATGGCCTTCAGCGCCTCTGCTCCACGAGGACTGTTCCGCTCCAGTGCCGTCATGTATTCCACACGCTGAATTGCCATTTCCTCTGTGTAAATGGCATCATCACGTTCAGCGACGCATTTATCCAATTCAGCCTGAGCCTCTTCTATTTTCTTGTCCAAATCACCTGCCATAAATGTGCCTCGTTTTGCTTATTGAATGTTAAGATTTCCCTTGAAGGGATTAACACCAGTTATATAGGGATTTTCCCTTGCATATTCCTTGAAATTGGCATCACTAAAATAGGTTATGCGCTTGGCAATGATGGGAGGACAGCCCTGTACAAACATCAGCATCCATTCTCGGTTTAGGCGCCGAACCTCATCAGCCGATAAGAGATCACGCTCCTTCTCGGCAAACGTCTGTGTGTCGCCATCAGTTTTTGTGGCTAAAATATCAGTAACCTTACTGCTGGAACTGTGGGTAAGGGCAAACGTGTCCACCTCTACAGTAGCTTTGCCCAGCATTTCCGAGACATGCTTTGCGGTGTCCTGATCGTTGATGCCAAAGAACTGCTGAACCTTAGCGTTGGCCAGAAAACTTTCCCAATCCTCTTTGTACAGGCGTTTCAACTGCGATAGATCCTGCCAAATCATCCATAGCGACATGCCGTAGCCGGCTAACAAACTCACGACTTGACGCATCTTCTCAAGTGTGCCAAGCTGCGCCATCTCGTCCATCATGAATAACACATTGCCACCTTTAGGCTTGTTTGTTGTGGCCGTCATGGCATTGATCGCCGCCGTTGTCCAGACACGTATCGCTCTTGAGTAGCGCTCAAGATGCTGTGGTGGAATTATCATGTAAATTGTGACATCGCCTTTTTCCTTCAAGTCTCGAATGTTATAGCTTTTTCCACGGCAATTCCCATCGCCAAATGCACGTTGCATTAATGGAGAATCCAGAAACTCTGTATGGCGCAACGCCGAGGACAGGACACTGCTGAACTCCTGTGTTGCCATCGAGCAGCATTCGTTTGCACCTGCCACCAGCATTCCACCAAGATAGGCTTTTCTCTTTTCATAGCCTGATGCACTAGGTGAACGTAGCCATTCAAGGTAGTTCTGGACATTTCCAGATGTCAGTAGTTTGCGCACAGACGGGAGATTAATCTGCGGTGCAACATCTCCACCTAAGCCGCAAATGACCGCCATCATCAGAGTTTTAATGAGTGTTCTTGCTTTGTCATTCCAATGGGGGTCTTTCTCATCAGCCGGACGCATGATCATGGCATCGGCCATTGTGCTGAGTTCATCCAGAATTTCAGGCGAGGAGTCAAGTATCCGCTCTGGGGTGGAGTAGTCAGCTAGTCCCTCAAGAGGATTGATATAATCGGTTGTATCTGCTCCGCCCATACAACCAAATGGATCAAGTCTGATGATTTTCTTCGTAAGATATCTACGCCTATGCTCGGAGGTTATGGCGTAGTTTTCCCCTTTTGGATCAACCACAATTGCCGATCCAGGATAGCGCAGAAGATTGGGAATGACCAACCCTACACCTTTGCCCGAACGCGTCGGGGCAACTGTCAATACGTGCCCATCGCCATCCCATGTAAGATATTCATCACCTTTCGACTTACGGAACAAATTGGAAAAACTATCCAGCATTGCATCCATGCCAGATACATGATATTTTCGAATATTGCCAAGCCCGACTTTCGGGTCGGCCAGTTTACTGAATACAAAGCCCTTCGTTCTTTTGTCTCTGCGAAAACTCTCAACCGCGATATTGGATGACGTGTTGGGGAAAGGCAATAGCGAATGAACGTGAATGGATTCAGCCTCAAGATCCTCTGCTTCTGCCCAACGGGCAGTCCCAAAATTGTCTGTCAAGTTCTTTGTCATTGACGTACCTAAATTAGCACAAAAAAGAGCGTCTCTTTTTCGTGACGTACTGAGGTTTTGCACTACCTACTCAAAAGCACGAAAAGAGACGCCCAAAGCATGAGCGTGCTTAACGTGTGCTTTTGAGTGATTGGTCGAAGGTGCAAATTTCAGTACGTCACAAAGCACAGGCACTGATGGCTAACTAGCCATCGGCTATGTCAAATCAAAAGAGAAAACGCTATTTTCTAATGGTTGATTACTCCTGGTTGATGGGCTACAGTCGCACTCATGTGCGACCACACGAAATTTTTCTAAAATATAATCGTTCAAATGCTTTTTGCAACGCCGTTATTGAGAATTATTCTCGCTTGAACTCAAAAAAACTGCCCCACCATCCAATCCTCGCAGGAAACGGCATTTCTGTTTTTCCCAACCTCCTCC
>JAFSTJ010000435.1 GCA_017450525.1 Victivallales bacterium
CAAACCACGGCAATTTTCATAATTTGGTTGTGTTTTTTGCCACATTTCATGTGGTGCCGTATTCATTTTGTCTTAGTCGTATGAAGGTATTGTACCCTGAAATCTACAGTTTTGACCAGTTGTTCACCTTTTCAGGTCTTGAGGGAAGGACTGATTACAGAAATATGTTGACCTTGCTTTCGCGCAAGGAGCGTTTCACCTATTGGCCCATGTTGCCTGAACGCAATGGAACCATACGTATTCCTGATTACGATGGGCCAATTACTGTGTGCTCTGACTTTGCCTCGTTCGGCCCGAACAGAATGTTGCTTGCGGATGCTTGGAATCTTCTTATTGAGGGCGAGGCAATTTTTGAGGATGTGGATGAAAATTTCTACGAGATTGCTCGTGACAATGGTAAAATACTGTTTGCCACAAAGGGCTTTCTCCACAAAGAATATCTTGATGCGGACTTCAACGCGCTCTATGAGAAGAAGAAAAGGGCCTTTGATGTGCTGGCAAGCTTCCCTGATGTGAAGGACGAAGACATGGCCATGGCAGTGACAAGGGCATGTTCTGTCCTGCGTTCCTGTGTGTATTCGGCTGAAGATAGATTCAAGGCGCATTGGGTGACTCCTGACAGGTGGCCGCATAGAAACTGCTGGATTATGGATTCCGTGTATCAGGCGCTGGGGTTACAGTATTTTGACAAGAAAGCTGCTGAAGAGGCGATATGTTCGTTGTTCGACTACCAGGAGGACAGTGGCAAGGTCCCTATGACCGCAAGCCCGACATACGTCACGCCTTCGATGATACAGCAGCCAGTCATTGCCAATGGCCTAAAGGCTATTGGAGCATCACGCGAGGTAATTGAGTACGCATTGCCGCACTTGGTTGCATTTGTGGAGTGGGTGCTGGTTCATCGTGATTTGGATGGGGACGGCGTGCTGGAGTGGATTACTGACGGATCATGCAAGGTCTGTCCCTGCGGCGAAAGTGGAATGGACAATTCGCCACGCTTTGATTCCCTGAAGATATGCGGCGCAGTTGATTTGACCTGTTTCATCTCACGTGAATGCGAAGTAATTGCGGAATTCGCACAGCAGCTTGGCAAGACGGACATACAGAAGCATTTCAATGCCTACCATGAAAGGCTTAACCCGCTCATTGAAAAATACTTCTGGAATGAAGATATGAGCTTCTACACTGACTTTGAGATATATGGAAGGAAGCAGACAAAGGTGTCTGCCGTGTCTGGCTTCTTGCCGTTGCTATGCGGTGCGGCCTCGCCTGAACATGCGGCAAAGCTGGCGGAGCATACACGGAATCCTAAGACATACGGTACATACTATCCGCTGCCGTCCGTAAGCGTTTCCGATCCTTCCTTTGAACTGGATATGTGGCGCGGTCCCGTATGGCACATCTTCAACTACCATGCGGCGGAAGGACTTGACAGATATGGATACCATAATGAGGCGGACCATATACGCCGCAGGACGGTGGAGGCTGGCCTGCGCTATTTCAATGAGTTCGGCGCCTTCTACGAGTTCTACGACCCATTCGGAAAGATTGCGCCTGGATTCATAAACCGTAAAGGTTCAAATCATCCTGATGACTGCGAATGGGTACATAGGGCTGTGCATGATTATGGATGGAGTGCGGCTGTGTTCTTGGATATGCTTTACAAGACATGCTGATTCCAATGTTTCTAGAGAATAAAAACTTTGACCTGAATACTTAATAAAAGACGAGGTGAACAACAATGACGGCAGATGTTTACGAAAAGCAGATTCGCGAGTTTTTTGAGCTGATGAAGAAATGGGGCGTTGCAATGCCAAATGTGAAGCCTCTGGTGTCGGATTTTGATCTAGGGGAATTCGACAAGGTGGGGCTTATCGAGATGTGGATTGCCAACGAGATGGAGGCCGGATACTGCGGAAAGTACCTCTTTGTACAGGACGGTCAGCTTTGCCCAAGCCACCATCACAAGAAGAAGCTGGAGACATTCTTCATTGTCAAGGGCGAAGTCGAGATGACATACGATGGAGAGACCTTCATTATGAAACCAGGTGACACAAAGCTTGTGGAGCGTGGACATAACCACGCATTCAAGGGCAAAGGGCCTGCATTGATCCTGGAGGTGTCCCAGCCCTGTACTGATGATGACGACTTTTTCGAGGACAAGCGTATCCCTGTTGGTGGTGACTTCATTGCCAGCGAGCACAAGTAAATCCTGTGGACAGTGGACAGTG
>JAFSTJ010000034.1 GCA_017450525.1 Victivallales bacterium
GATGACAGCACGTCGTATCTTGGCGGCTATGGCATTGATTTGGTGAATGTGTGTTTGCATACGGGTTTTAGAGATACCCGAAGAGGGAAGGAGGCTGGAGATGTGCAAGGCAGTTGAGGATTTGAAGGCAATTGGCCGTGATGAAGGAATTGCAATCGGAATTGGGAAAGGCCGTACGGAAGGAATTGAAACAGTGGCCGCGAATGCCTTGAAAATGGGGATGCAGCCCAATGTGGTTGAGGAAATAACAGGTCTTCCTCCATTGCGTGTTTTGCAGATTGCACAGGCAATCAGGCTCGGTGGCATTTGCTAAATTCCGTTTCTCTGACAGGGGCGACTTGCTGTCGGAGAAGTACCAGGACAGCACGTCGTATCTGGGTATCTAGGTATCTAGGTATCCGTATTTAAAGTTATTGTTTTGGCTGTTGTTAAAAACGTATTTCTCATTATATTACGGCAACGTATATTGATACTCCAAAGAACACGAGGTTGCGGATATGGCAGACGAATTACAGGCACTGTTGAACAAGATTGTTGACGAGGAACTCAGCAAGACCGAGGGCACCAAGGAGAAAATCCTTGCCCAGGCAAAGGCTGAGGCAGAAAGCATACTTAAAAACGCCCGCAGCGAGGCGGACGAGATAATAAGCTCCGCCCAGAAAGAGGCGCAGGTGTTCCGCACCAAGGGCGAGGAGGCGTTGAGACAGGCCTCCCGTGACGTATTGCTGTCCCTCCGCAGCGCAATGGATGAGAGGATCAAGGCAGTCGCAATTGCCGTGGCTGGAAAGGAACTCTCTGGCGATGCTCTTGGAAAGACTCTAGTGCATCTTATCGAGGCATTCCTCAAGCATGATGGCAACGAGGACAGGCTTGAAGTGCTGCTTGACGAAAAGGAGCAGCAGGTTGTGGAGAATGCGCTGGCTGCCGCGTTGGATGCGGATTTGCGGGCCCGCTGCCAGTTGTCGCCAGTTGGGGGCATGGGCAAGGGTTTTAAACTTGTCTTCAGCGGAGACAGCGTTGTGTATGACTTCAGCGACCAGGCATTGGCGGAAACATTGGCAAGCCACCTCAGCGGTCGTCTGGCCGCAATAGTTTCAGGCAATTAAGGCAATGGGCGCGGACCTCTTCTATTTCATATCAAGCCTGCCTACACTAGGACTTGACGGGCAATGCCCAATGACGGCGATGCAATTCCTGCAGCAGTGCCGCGAATTGCTGGGCGATGATATTTCGGACAGGTTGGAAAACATACGCCTGGTACCTGACAATACGGCACCCGTGGATGACACAGTGGCACAGTGGTATTCCTTTGAGACATACCTGCGCAATACATTGTCTGAACTGCGCCGTTCACGTCTTAAACTGCCGCCGCAGGAAACAGGTCGGCAAAGCAAGGAGCAGTTCTACTCATACAGAAAGCAGATCGAGGAGGCAATGGCATTGACCTCCACGGTGGCCAGGGAAAACAAACTGGATGCAATGCGATTCGCATATCTCGGCGAACTGGAATCGGCGCATTACTTCAACCTGCCATTGCTGGAGCTTTATCTGCTTAAACTGCTTATAATCGACAAGCGTTCAGGGCGCAAACTGCCCGAGGGACGCGCCACTTTTGACAGGATGCTTGAGGCGGGCTTCGCACAGGCTGGCGAAAAGCGCATTGGTGATGAACTTTAAGGATATTTCAGAATGAACGAGCAATTCCAAACAGGCAAAGTCACGGGTGTCAACGGTAATATGGTAAGTGTGTCCTTTGACACGCGCGTGACACAGAACGAAGTCGCCTTTGTACTGGTGGGGGATGGAACCAGGCTGAAGGCTGAGGTTATCCGCGTCAGGGGACGCGAGGCAGATATACAGGTGTTCGAAAGTACCACTGGCGTCAAAGTTGGTGACGCCGTGGAATTCACGGGCAACCTGCTGTCGGTTGAACTGGGACCTGGCCTGCTGACACAGGTCTATGACGGTCTTCAGAACCCGTTGCCCGAATTGGCGGCGCAGACAGGCTATTTCCTCAAGCGCGGCCTTTACGTGTATCCCTTGGACAGGGAGAAAAAGTGGCAGTACACGCCAGTCGCCAAGGTGGGCGATGTCCTGTTGGCTGGTGACACGGTGGGCACCGTGCCAGAAGGCATATTCACACACAGAATCATGCTTCCATTCGCCTGGCAGGGCGAGTGGACTGTGACCTGGACCAAGGAGCCAGGCGAATACAATATCACAACCGTGGTGGCGAAGGTGTCCTGCAACGGTCAGGAACGTGAGGTCACAATGGTGCAGACCTGGCCAGTCAAGGTGCCAATCTCCTGCTATGCGGACAAGTTGCTGCCCCAGGAGCCACTGGTGACACAGATGCGCATCATCGACACCTTCTTCCCCGTGGCAAAGGGCGGCACATTCTGCACACCTGGACCATTCGGCGCAGGAAAGACGGTTTTGCAGCACGCCTTGTCCCAGCGCTCCGAGGTGGATGTGGTCATTGTGGCGGCTTGTGGTGAGCGTGCTGGTGAAGTCGTGGAAATCCTCCGCGAATTTCCACATTTGGACGATCCAAGGACGGGGCGCCACCTCATCGACAGAACCATCATTATCTGCAATACCAGTTCAATGCCAGTTGCGGCCCGTGAAGCCTCCATCTATACCAGCGTCACATTGGCGGAATACTACCGCCAGATGGGCTTGAGCGTGCTTCTGCTGGCGGATTCGACATCACGCTGGGCGCAGGCATTGCTTGAAGAATCAGGACGTTTGGAGGAAATCCCTGGCGAAGAGGCCTTCCCCTCATACCTGGAATCACTTGTGGCAAGTTTCTACGAGCGTGCTGGTCTTGTTAAACTGAAGGATGGCAACACTGGATCCGTTACGATATGCGGTGCAGTCAGTCCTGCTGGTGGCAACTTCGAGGAGCCAGTCACACAGGCGACACTGAAGGTTGTGGGTTCATTCCTCGCACTGTCAAGAGACCGTGCCAATGCCCGCCGCTATCCCTCAATTCACCCATTGGATAGTTGGAGCAAGTACAACAGCATAGTTTCGAAGGACAAGGTTCTCAAGGCCAGGACCATGCTCCGCGCTGGCAATGAAGTGAACCAGATGAGGAAGGTGGTTGGCGAAGAAGGCACTCCA
>JAFSTJ010000436.1 GCA_017450525.1 Victivallales bacterium
CGCGGCCATGAGCCGCGCACTCAGGACGTTATGTATCCAGATGCATTTGGAAATGACGCGTCCTGAGTGCGCGGCTCATGGCCGCGCACATTGTTATGTCATTTGTGTAATACGCTGGTATCCAGGGCGGCCAGTGGATTTGGTGTGCTTATCTTCTCCAGCGCCTCTGGTTGCGGCGTAATGCGGTCTGCTGTAATTTGCTGTGGCGCAGCCCAGCGTATCGCGTTCTTGAGTATGCGCTGGATGATTGGGTCATGATAGATAGGGAAGGTCTCGTGTCCTGGTGAAAAATAGAAGATTTTCCCTGCGTCCCGTTCAAATGCGACACCACTGCGGAAAACATTCCCGCCTTCAAACCAGGACATGAACACGATCTTGCCGTCCTGAGGAATGTCAAATGGCTCGCCATACATTTCGTGATTGGGCAACACAAATGTTTCGGGAATGCCTTGTGCAATGGGATGCGAAGGTGACACAACCCAGATTCTTTCCTTTTCGCCTTCTTCACGCCAGCGCAGACGGCATGCCGTGCCCATCATGCGCCTGAATATCTTGGACAAATGTCCAGAATGCAGCACAATCAGGCCCATTCCATGAAGAATGCGCGCCTGTATTCTGTCCACCAGTTCGTCCTTCACTTCCGCATGTGCGCAATGCCCCCACCAAAGCAGCACATCTGTGTTGTTGAGAATCTCATCAGGAAGTCCCTGTTCTGGCTCATCCAGCGAGACCGCGCGGATTTCCAAATCGTCTTCCGCCAAATGTTCCGCCAGATAGCGATGCAAGCCATTGGGATAGATTTGCCGTATATATTCCCCGAGCGGGCTATTAGCCTGCTCATGCCTGTATTCATTCCAGATTGTTACTTTAATCATCTTCATTAGTTTTTTTTGTGTGGACTGTGGACTGTGGGCTGTGGCAATTATAAGGCTTTTTTGCCTTTCACAGTCCACAGTCCACAGTCCACTGTCCACTGTCCACACTTTTCACTTGCCACTAAACTTGAATGCTTCTTCTGTTATGCGTACCACTTCCCTGCCTTCCTCCAGTTTTATCGGAGAGGGTACGCCGTTCACCGCTTCATCATACAAGTACTTCCACAGTACTGTCTGGGAAATCCTTGGCAGTTCAAATTCGGAATTGATAAAATAAAGCTGTTCGTCAAAATTGCCGTATGCCAGTGGCGGATTTTCTGGATGGGGCTTCAATTTCTTGAGTTTCACGCATGGGTCAAGATATCGCGCACTGAGTTTGTTGTTCTCATAGATGATTGTGCCTCGCGAGCCGATGATTTCCATTTCACGGCCAGGTAGCGCATTGGCGCCTGAGACCTCGATGTCTGCAACACGACCATTCTCGCCTTTCAGTATGATCTTGAAAAGGTCGTCTCCCGCGCCAATGGAAATGACGTGGCGAACATCCGCCCAAAGATCCTTGACTGGCGCCTCCAGCAATTGAAGTGCCTGGTCTATCAGATGAGGCCCCCAATTGGTGAGAAGACCGCCGTGGTATTCTGGCATGGTCATCCAGTCATTGCGGCGGCAATAGCCCACGCTACGGTAAAGTTTGATGTACTGCACTTCGCCTATCAATCCAGAGGCCATCAGTTCCCTCACCTTGATAAAAGGTGCCTCAAAGCGGCGGTTGTGTCGCAGAAACAGTCTGTGCGGGTGCTTGGCAGCGACTGCCAGCATCGCATCAAATTCCGCTGTGCTTGTAGCGGTTGGCTTTTCCACCACGGCAATCTTGCCCGCTTTCAGGACTTTTATTGCCATGGGCACGTGGTCTGGATGGCGCGT
Organism: Victivallales bacterium; assembly: GCA_017450525.1. Classification (GTDB taxonomy): domain Bacteria; phylum Verrucomicrobiota; class Lentisphaeria; order Oligosphaerales; family Oligosphaeraceae; genus RGIG3456. Next base: position 1,800 of record JAFSTJ010000436.1, read on the forward strand.
GCCAATAGTCACCATATCCAGTCCAGGATGCTTCAGCATTTCGTCAAGCGAAGTGTACTTGGCGGCATTTTCCAGTTCCTTGGGGCACAATTCATTCAGGCGATCAGGTGCATTGTCCGCACCTGCCACGATTTTGAACATGTCTGGGAAACTAGACAGCTCCTGCAGATGATTGCGGCCTATGCGCCCCAGACCCACGACGCCTACATTCAATATACGTTTCATCATTTCACCTCCGGCATAACTGGTTCAATGTCCATCCACGCGCAATATTGCAGCAATTCCTCTTTGACATCGGCATGAATTACCGTGTAATGATGCTCAAAGCCCTTGAGCATAATCGTGTCAATCAGGTTCTTGACTGGCGCCTCGAAGCGAATTGTCAACGGATTGCCGCGAATGAAAGGCTCCGTGTCAATTGCCTCACCTTTTTCTATCAGCATACGGAAATGCC
>JAFSTJ010000437.1 GCA_017450525.1 Victivallales bacterium
AAGTGCCTGGATAAGTTCGCCATCATTGGTGAAGAGCAGGAGCCCCTCCGTATCCCTGTCCAGTCGCCCCACGTAGCGTAGTTTGCGCAGATTGTCAGGCAGCAGTTCATATACCAGCCTTTTCGCATGCGGGTCTTCGCTAGTGCAGGTATAACCTACGGGTTTGTTCAGCAGTATGTATGTTGCTGCGTCCAAGGTCAGTTCCTGCCAGTCGAAGCAGACCTTGTCCACTCCTGCGGTCACCAGGCAAACTGGTGTAGTCACAGTTTCGCCGTTCACTGTTACATGCCCTTCCGCAATGAGTTCCTCGCAGTTGCGGCGTGAGGCAAGCCCCGCGTTGGACATGTATTTTGCCAGCCTCATCGGCTCGTTTTCGTTCTTCTTTTCTTTCTTCCTAAACATAACTATATTCTGTGTTCTTTATCCAGAATGTTGCGGATTTTCTGCGCCAGGCTGTTGAGCGAATATGGCTTGCGCATGAAGCCCATGGCACCTGATGCGAGAAGGTCTTGGACATCCGCTTCGTCCACATAGCCAGACATGAGCAGTACGCGCACATTTTCGTCTGCCTCCTTCAGCAGAGGGAAGGCTTCCCGAGCATTCATCACAGGCATCATCATGTCCATCAGCACCAGGTCAATTTCACCTGAATTGGACTTGTATATCTCCACTGCCTCCTTGCCATCGTTGGCAAGAAGCACATGGTATCCCAGGCCGCACAGCATTCCCTGCACCACGTCCCAAATCATGTCCTCGTCATCCACCAGCAGTATGGTTTCGCGCCGTCCATTGACATCCCGCGCCTCGACACCTGTATCAGTGCTGCTTTCCGCCAACGGGAACAGCATCATGGCGCCATTGGACACGCCGTCCTTGTGCAGGCAGAATTCGCCGCCGTGAACTGCTGCCATGCCAGACCAGCGCAACAGGCTGCTGTCCATGTCTGCCGTGCCAAGACAATAGTCAGTGCACTGGCGATAGTCCTTTAATTCAAAAGGCACGTCCTTTCTTTCCAGGCAAATCACAGTGAAATTTCCAGCCTTGAGTTCTGAACGCAAGGATGAAATCTCATCAGCGTTGATTTCCACATCGCAGGTGCGTATTGTAACGTCACCGTATGGCGACATTGCCTCCACCAATTGAAGCAGGTATCTTTGCAGCAAATGCACATTGGCATTGATGAAGGCGGTGGAGCCTTTATCCACGGAGACGGTATGCTCACCTTTCCAACTGCCCGCGACACCATCCACTATGGGCGACAGCATCAAGGCTTCCATCTCCACGTTTTTGGAAAGCGCGTCCAGACAGTCCATTCCGCTCTCCATCATCACGCTCAATATGTCCCCTGCCTTATAGAGGAATTCCAGGGCGGATTGGCGCCCCTGCCATTCGTCCTCAAGCAGGTCATTGTATGCAGAAACCTTTCTGCCCCCAATGCGCAGCATCGACATGATTCCTGCTGCCTGCATCAGTATGTCTTCATTGTTGTTCATAGTTTTGTTGATCCACAGATTTTCACAGATTTTCACAGATTATTGTTTTGGCGTTTTTCAGTTCACACAAATTAATCTGTGTAAATCTGTGTGAATCTGTGGATTAAAAGATTTTACTTCTTTGCGGGGAGTGCGATCGCTGCCTTGTCCAAATTGGTCCAAAGCGTGCCTTCGCCGGCATAGATGACTTTGGTTTCGACCTTGGGATTGAGTGCCTCGGCTGCTCTAAGGCGTGCCAGAATGTCGCCTCCTCCCAATGCCTTTGCCAGCATTCCTTCACCCAGGGCGCCTTCGTTGGCGGCCAGGAACTTCACCTTGACCTCGGTCTCACCCTTGAGGCTGGCTGTCTTCGCCTTGAATTCCGCCTGCTTGACGCCGATTTCTGCCACTTTAAGGGCGGCTTCCGCGCCAATGGTCTCAACTTCCTGCCTGCATTGTGCGGCAGTGGTCGCCACAAGTTTTTCTGTTTCCTGCATGACTTCCCTGCGCCTCTGCTCGATGAGTTCAGTTTCAGTGTTGAGTTCACCCAGTTTCTTGGCGGTTTCCTGCATGGCCACGTTGGTCATGTCCTGCTCTCTTGCCAGGCTGATTGCGCGGATGGGCTGCAGTATTTCCATTGGTATTTCCACGGAGCGGATGATTGCGTTGTGTACGATGATGTTCTTTGCCGCAAGTGTCTTCTCAAGTTCGGTGCGCAAGTCCTTCTGGAATGTCTCTCTTGCCTCGCCCATGATGAAGTCCCTTGCCCCATAACTGGAACCCTTCAGACGCGATACGGACAATACCTGCGGCAGTATGATTTTCTCAACAACCTGCGGCAAATCGCCATAGAGCAGGTATATGCGCGCAATATGCTCGGGCAGCAGTTCGAATTCCACCGTCATTTCCAGCGACACCTTGAAGCCGTCCCTAGAAGGAAACTCCACCACTTTGCTCAAGCCGAAAATCTGTGCATCTGCACTGATCTGCTGGGGTTGCGGAGCGTTTGGCATCTTCATTTTGGCTGCATTGCTTCGGGGCTTAGCATCCGCCATCGCGCCCTCTGCCATTAAATCGGCTTTCGCCTTTTTGGGCTTTGCAGCCATCTTCTTTTCAAACACGTTTCTTACCGAGGGCATGGACATTTGGTTCTGCATGCGCAACTCCTGCTGGAACTGCAATGTGTTGGATTCTAGTTCTTCCAACGCCACATTGATGGAGGCCTGCCTGGACTTGTTGTTGAACAGGCTCGCCCCCTTTGCACTGGAGGTCATGGACACCTGGTTCATGCCAATCTCTATGACATTCACCTGGTATGCGTAGCGGTTGATGTAGTAGAGGCCTGGCTGCAGAATGTCCCTGAGCACGCCTTTTTCACCTAGGCCAGCGAACTGGCCCTTTTCTGGCAGTTTGCCAGTCTGGCTTGTGACCACGCCAACATATCCTGCTGGTATATTGATGGCATCGGTGATTTCCACGCTATAGCCTTCTGGATTTAGACGATATACGCCTGGCCCCAGCACGTCTCGCCATACGCCTTTGCTGTCTTTGCTGGTGGCGATGATTTCTCCTTGTGGAAGTTCTGTTCCCACCTTGGATGTTACGATTCCCACCTTGCCCAGCGGTATGTTGATTGCGGGGACGATGCGCACGTCATAGCGTATCGGATTGAAGAAATAGCGCCCTTCCGCCAGCACGTCCTTCCATATACCTTTTTCGCCCTTTTCCACCAATATGGTGCCAGGCGCGGGTATTTTGCCGCTTTTTGCCGTGACAATCGCCATTTTCCCTTCTGGAACATATACTCTGAATGTATTCCAGAACCATCTTACAACCAAGGCGCCGAAGAAGAGCACCACTACGAAAATCATGCATCCAATCTGGAATTTGCTGATTGCTTTATTGCCTTTGCTGGAGGCGTTTGTATTGCTGTTGTCGTTGCTCATTTGTCACCTCCTTTTTCCTGCTTTGCACCCGCAATCGGCAAGCCGAAGGTGCCTTGCCCCGCGCCATTGTATATGATGGAGCGTATGTTGGGCATCATCTTCCTGTATAGCATTGCGTTCACATAGTTCTCGCCAGTGCCGTATGCCTCGATGGAGCGCAGCATAACTTCTGCCTCGCTGCGGTTCTTTTCCGCTATGACTCGCTTCTGCGCTTCCGCCGCTAGGATGGATGCCTTGGCTTTTGCTTCTGCGGTGCGGTATTCCACTTCAGCCACCTTCAACTGCGTCTGGGCTGCGATTTCGGCTTCCTGCCCCTCCTGTTTCGCCTTGATGATTGCTGCCATTTTCTCGGTTTCGGCGGCGATTTTTTTCAGGTTCTGGTCTGCCAGCATCTTTTGTCGTGCCAGTTCCGCCTCGGAGCGGGCACGCTGTATTTCCTGGCTGTATTTTCTGGCCTCTTGCTGCGCCAGTTCGCGCTTCCTGATGATGCCAGCGATGTCCTGCGGCACTATGATATCCCTTATCAGCACCGAGTTGATTTCAATGCCCCATTTGCGGCAGTTCTCACGAAGGAATTTCTCCAGTTCCTCCTGGAAGAGGCGGCGGCTTTCGCCAACGATGAATTCCGTGGCGCCTTTCTTGCTTCCTTCGATGCGGGCGAAGCCGTGGACTGAAGGCAGTATGATTTTGTTCAGGATGTCCTCCATATCGCCCACGGCCTGCACCAGGCGCGGCGCCTCCTCCGCTATCACATTGAATTCGACTGTGCCTTCCAGAGACACCGTGAAGCCATCCATCGTGAGGAATGAGATTGCGTCGTCGCCAGCGAATTCATGTCGCTGGCTCTGGGTGTTCACCGCTATTACATTGTATATAAAGGGATTGAGGCGATGTGTTCCTTCCTTGAGTATTTCATTGACCACGCCCTTTCTGTCCTTTGACACCAGGAAGCCGTCCTGGCACTTGAAGTCATTTGTCTTGCCTGTGAAAATGTCATTGCCAGTGAGATTTGTGACCACGCCCACGTTTCCTGGCAGTATCTTGATATCATCGAATATGCGCACTTCGTATGCGTATGGGTTGATGCGGTGCCTTCCGGTGCCAAGCACTTCTGGGATGATGCCCTTGTATTCAGGTGTTTCCGCAATTATGCGACCAGCCTCCAGGTCCTTGCCGTATTTGCGCACCAGGACGGCAAATTTGCCTGCTGGCACTTCAGTCACTGGCATGATTTTCCAGTCCCATGTGTAGGGATTCCTGAAATAGCGTCCTTCGCCTAGCACGTCTAGCTGAATGCCGCGCTGCCCTTTCTCTAGGGCAATCACGTTTTCAGGCGGCAGCATCTTGCCCGTCTTGCGCATTAGCACCGCAATCTGCCCGTTGCCAGGCTCTATGCGGCAGCAATTCCACATGAACAGCGGCGTCACCACCACCAGCACAATGATTATCAACAATGATTTCTTCATTTTGCCTCCATCACCAACTTGTAAAATCTATAGAGAAAAACCCTTGCATATTATACCCAGAATGATACCTATTACAAACGTCTTGATTAAACTTCTTTTGCCAAAAATGCTGGCTGGCTTATATTACGGAAACTTTTCATTGGGCATTTAAAGAACAGGAGTTTTTTGTGAGCAAGGATATGGCAGGCAAGAGTGAGGCCTACAAGGCGGCTGGAGTGGACATTGATTTGGCGACACGCCTCCTCGCCAGCGTGAAATCGAAGATTTCCGCGACGCGCACGCCGCAGGTCCTGGCGCCCATCGGCGGTTTTGGCGGCCTCTATCGGATTGACTTGACGCAGTGGCGCCACCCCGTGATGGTCGTCTCGGTCGACGGCGTCGGCACAAAGCTGATGATTGCGCACGCCATGCAGAAATATGA
>JAFSTJ010000438.1 GCA_017450525.1 Victivallales bacterium
ACAGTTTGCGGCTTTGCGAGCGGAAATATCAAAACTTCTGGTAAGGCCTGCCTTTTCCGCTGGCTGTCGCCAGCGGCACCCGACAGTTTGCGGCTTTGCGAGCGGAAATATCAAAACTTCTGGTAAGGCCTGCCTTTTCCGCTGGCTGTCGCCAGCGGCACTAGACAGTTTGCGATAGTTTTGAAATCACCTCGTCAGAAATCCGTGTCCTCTGGCATGTGCTGGCAGGAGCATCCTGCATCGCAGGTGATGATTTCACCAGTCATGTTGGCGCTGTCCTCGCTGGCGAGGAAGGCGACCACGTTGGCGATGTCCATTCCAGTTGCTTCATGTCGCAGTGGGCAGTTGAGGCGGCGGCGTTGCTTCGTCTCCTCTGGCAGCACGTCCCAGCGTTCCGTGTAGATGTAGCCTGGCGCACAGGCGTTCACGCGTATGCCCAGAGGACCCAAATCCAATGCCAGTGCCTTGACCATGGAATTGATGGCGCCCTTGCTGGCGCAGTAGGCAGTGCGGTTGCGTATGGCGCGCATTGCCGTGTTTGATGAGAGAAACACCACCACGCCACGCTCTTTCTGCTTCAGAAAGAAGCGGTTCACCGCCTGCTGGGTGACCTGGAAGCCGCCGCGGACATTTACGCCCAGCACCTCCATTAGGTAGGATGGGTCCATCTCCGTGAAGGGCTTCCCTATGCCTTGATGCGCCGCGTTGTTTACCAGTATGTCCAGGCGTCCTGCATCCTTTTCAATGATGTCGAACATATTTTTCACCTGCTCTATGTCCGATACATCACATGGAATGGAAGTGATATTTTTGCAGCCCCAGGAAGCGAGAATATCTGAGCCTTTTTGGGTGGAGGCGGTGGAGGAGCCGCACATATATACTTTGGCTCCCTCGTCGCAGAATTTTTTGACTATGCTAAGGCCAGTGTTGCGGTTGCCGCCTGTAACCAGCACTATTTTTCCTTGAAAGCGATTCATGTTATTCATTCTCCATTTTGTAGTACTTGACTGCGTCTGGTGGGCGTATGTCGGTCAATGTCCCTTTATAGTGACGCAGTTCGGTGCGTATGTAGGGATGCTTTAGCAACTCTTCCTCATTGAGTTCTATGCCCAGGCCAGGACGTTCAGGTATCACCATGCGACCATTGCGCATCACCAGTTGCTCGTCGCAGATATCTGCCCGCCATGGTACGTCCGTCATCATCATTTCCAGCATTACGAAGTTTGGCACGCATGCCGCAATCTGTAGTGTGGCGGCATTAGCCACGGGCCCAGAGGGATTGTGGGGGCAGAAGCCGATATGCCGTGCTTCCGCCTCTGCGCCTAGCATGCGCATTTCCATGATGCCGCCGGCGTGTGATATGTCAGGCTGAATGTAGTCCGCGCAATTGAGGTCGAAGAACTGCCTGTATTCGTAGCGGTTGTACAGGCGCTCGCCTGCGGCTATGGAAACACGGACACGCTCCTTGACCTCCCGCATGCCCTCCTTGTCATCTGGCGGTATGGGTTCTTCGAACCAGAAAATGTCGTAGTCCTCCAGCCTTTTCCCGATTTTGACGGCGGTGGGAATGTCAAATCGGCCATGTCCCTCAATCAGTAGGTGCACATCGTCGCCCACTGCTGCAGCGACTTTCTCAACACATTCCATTGCCTGGTTGAGTTCGTTCTTGCCTATCTGCTGCCATGCCTTGCCGAATGGGTCCCACTTGCAGCCTGGATAGCGGTTCTTCCTGACTTCCACTGCCTTCGCCGCGAATTCGTCAGGCGTCTTGGCGGGTGCGAACCATCCGTTCACATATACGGGCACTGCGTCCCGCACTTTGCCGCCCAGCAACTGATATACAGGTACGTTGAGGTCTTTCCCTTTGATGTCCCACAATGCCATTTCCACGCCAGCCAATGCGCTCATGAGTACAGGACCGCCACGCCAGTAGGCGTCACGGTAGCAGTCATGCCTGAATGCCTCAATGTTGTGGGGATCCTTTCCGATGAGATATGATTCCAGGTCATGTATCGCGGCCTGGATGGTCAGTTCCTTGTATTCCAGCGTGGCCTCGCCCCATCCGTGGAGGCCATTGTCCGTCTCCACTTTCACGAAGACGAAGTTGGTGCGGAACGCATTGCAGATGAAAGTTTTTAGGGCAGTTATCTTCATATTCACTCCTTTACCGCATCGAATACGCGGACATAGTCCACCATGAACACATCCTTTCCAATTATGTCAAAGGCCTCCTTCACAGGCAGATGGTCTTCGTGCCGATAGCCTTGTACCTCAGTGCTGATTAGGATGAATTCTGGCCGTTTGGAAACGTATTTGTCAACATGGCCATCCTCCTTCCCGTCAATGAAGAATGTGTATCCGCTTTCATCCCAAAGCAGGCCGAAACGGTGAAATACCTTTGTGTCGAGGTTTTCTATGCCGCCAGCGGAGGCGCCTTTGCAGTCAAGCCCATAACCGCCAGTCCAAATACAGTGCTTGGAAACTTTTCCTGGATGGAAATACTCCATTATATCCAGTTCAGAACCAGTTTCCTCTGGATGCAGAGATGCTCCGATAATTGGGGACTGCATCCAGAACGCACTCCACCAGGCCTCTGGATACTGCTGGAATTTGCAGCGGCATTCATAGTAGCCGAAGGTATGGGTGTAGAGATTTTCCTTGAGTTTGCCGATGTTCCATTGCAGCGCGTCCTGCCCGAATTTCGTGGCTACAATTGGCTCGTCCATGAAGTTGTACCCAGTCTGCAACTGGGAGCTGACGGGGCGCCCGTCTTCCTCAATAATTGAGAAAACAGCGTTGCTTTCGCCGTCCAGGTGCACGCCCTTGTCGGTCCATGCGGGATGGCGTTTGCCCATCATCGAGAGACGGTAGTCCCACTTGCTGCGGTCCAGTTCCGTGCCGTCGAATTCGTCATTCCATGTCAATTTCCATTTGCCATCAGGCAGCAGGCTTGGCTCATGTCCTTTCACTTGAAATGTGTTCATTTTTGATTTCCTTTTTTATCGCTTTTGCCTTGTCAGTCTCCAAAATGCGTAATGTGGAATTTGGCTGCGCCACAGATGGGGAATTTCTGTGCGCCCCATGGCTGGAACCATCTTACATAGCCAACTAGGCGGTTTTCAGGGTCGTACACGCCGTATTCCAGTGCATCAACCTTGGGGGAGTAGCCTGTTCCTGATTCAAAGTTGATGCTACCGATCTCCAAATTGCAGGGGCCTTTGGCATGCCCGAACAGTTCTGTTGTGGTACTTGTGACTATGCGTTTGTTGTGTTGCGCCACGATATGGTTGATGATGGACAGGTGGGATGAATCGTGGAAGGTAAGCCCCTCTTCGCAGTTGTGGATGTAGAGATAGTCGGCGACAACGTGCTCGCTAAGCACAAAACCATAGCGGAAACCCTGGACTGACACGTTGCGGAGAGTGTTGTTGTCATTCTGGTCGCCTGACATCATTAGGCCGACTGTATGGCATGGATTGGGCTGTAGTTCCTTGCCGAGTATGGTGTCGCCCACTTGGTCGTCCAGGCAGAACTGTGAATCCGCCACATGTGCGCGTGAGACATTTTGCAGATTGACTGCGCTTTGCGTTGGATACATTTTCTCATGGTCAAGATGGACACGGAATTCCAAATTGGCAATGGAGAAATTAGCAACGCTGAAGTGCCCCTTGCAGGAATCGCCTTCAGGGGCCGCAAGTATTGAGTAGGGGCGCTCAGTAGGATCGTGAATCTCTGGTGCCTGCCAGTCGGAGAAGAGCATTGTGTTGTCATGTCGCAATGTGCCGAACGTGGTGGGCTTGAATATTGCGGAGCAGTCCTTGGGTCTTACCATATAACTGTTCAGAAAGCGGCATGGCATCTCGCCTTCCAGGAAGATGTTATGGGAGCCAGGGGGGATTACCAACTGTGAACGAAGGGCTCGTCCATTGTATGTTTCAATGGCTGGCGAGGCGATCCTGTAGCCATTTGGCGTGTATGGAAATAGGATTCTTCCACCACCATGGGCGGCGCAGGTGTCTATGGCCTTCTGTATTGCGGCTGTGTCATCTGCCACGCCATCGCCCTTTGCGCCGAAATCCATTACATTGAAACCAAATTGTGTCATTTTATTCTCCTTGTGAACTAAAAGCGGCAGAGAACCTTGAACGGTCATAAGAACTTTTGCCGAAATTTAATGCCTGGCATTTTGTTTACAAGATAGCCCAAACAATCATATATTTAACGCAGAGGCGCAGAGACGCAGAGGCGCAGAGTTTTTTATCCACAGATTGCCACAGATTACCACAGATTACCGCAATCGGGATTTGCCGAGGTCCTAAAGGACCGATGATTTCTTGTTTTGTCCAAGCCCGAGCATCTTGGTATTTCACTCAATAATGCTGACTCGCAGAAGATTGCATCAAGCATGATGCTGCATGATCCCGAAGCGGAGAAGAGAAAGATTAC
>JAFSTJ010000035.1 GCA_017450525.1 Victivallales bacterium
ATTCAAAGCTCCAGCCAATGGAAACTGGTCGGTTACCAGCAATATCAAGGCGCAGGAGGGATGCGGTTATGGAACTTTGACCTGCAAGGAAGGCTCTGCCAAGTTCAATTTGGATGCAAAGGAACTTTCATTCAAGGACATCACCGCCACCCTTGTAAACAATGAAAAAGTGTATTTGAATCTTGGCTTGTGTTTCACGCCGTTTACTCTTGACATAATTGGCCTTGATGTGACAGGAAACCCCAGGCTGGCGGAAAACTTCATTTTCTCCACCAAGGGCAGAAAAATATATTCGCAGGTGTGGGAGGGAATAGAATGGAGCAAAGACGATTTCCCGAGAGTGAGAATCCCAAAGTTGCAGTATTTCTCGGACGATGCCTCGATAAGCTGGGGGCTTGTGCTGGAGGGTGGTCTCATAGAGGCCAAGAATTTTCTTTGGAGTCAGGAGAGCATACGCTCTGCCACGGTTAAGTTGAAAATGAATCTGCCTGAAGAAGTACTGCTTCCCGAAATTAAACTTGATTTGGACAAATTGGAAATGGATGGAGCCTGCCAGATTGCAACATCTGGCACGCCTCATTGCAGTTTCCAGGTGGAACACTGCAATGGAACGGTGGACTTTAGAAGCCTGCTTGTCACCTTGGCACCTGAATTGGACAAGGCACTGCCTACGTTTGAAATTGGAAACAAAACCATGCTTGACTGCGAGGGCAGCTGCAATCTGGTCAAACCATACCAGGTGGAGTTGACTGGGAAAATCAAGTCGGACAGCTTGACTGTGATGGACATCGTGGCGCAGGACTTGGAAGGAGACTGGTCCTACAAGAACAACGTTGTGCGCATAAGTGTCGGCAATTCAAAGCTGATGAACGGGTCATTCTCTGGCGGTTTCTCATACGACAGGAATCAGCAGTGTGGCGATTTCATCGGGCAATGCGAGAACATGTCCCTGGAGCGCATTCTGCAGGCAGCCACCAAGGATGAAAAGGCCAGCTATCCTGGCATCATTACTGCGAATTGCGCATTGCGCTACCATCTGGGCTGGGGCAATGTGCCACGGCAGCTGGACGGAGTGGGCCACATCTCGCTTGTCAAATCGGATATCTGGCGTGTGCCTGGCTTGAACGCGCTGGGGAAGGCACTTGATTTTACAAATGGCACTGTCCTTCGCAATGACAAAAGCTCCAATCTGGGAAAAATCAGCAATGCAGAGGCAAATGTGAACTTTCTTGGGACACGGCTGATAGTGACAGACTTCAAGACCGACGGCACACTTGTGACTTTGCAGGGAAATGGCCAGTATCTTTGGGATCAGGATTATGTTGATTTCACCGTCGATAGCAGGCTATTGCATAAAATCAATCTGCTTTCACTCTTGTTCAGACCACTGACGGGCTCGATCTATGCACAGCTTAAAGGCCCGCGCAAAGAGGCAAAATGGAAAATCAGTTCATTTCTGGGCAAATGGATTGGCGGTGATTGATGTATATTGGCGGTATTTGAAGGGCGCGTCCCTTGAGCCACCCGCGCACAAAACCATAGCTTTTTGCGCACTATGGCTTGCGATTATAGGCACACGTATTAAATTTAGGCAAAATATTTCTGTACATTTTTAATAGAGGTCAAGGGTAAACA
>JAFSTJ010000439.1 GCA_017450525.1 Victivallales bacterium
GAAATTGAGAATGAAATTGTTTATAGCTGTTTTATTTATGTCTGTTGTCGTTTGCGCGGAGAGTATTTCCTGGAAGGTCTATTTCTACAATGAGGCCAATGACCGCAATTTTGCGGTTTACCAGCCCGAGAATGGCATGATTTCATTGCCTGACGGCAAGGTGGTCCGCGGCTTCGAGTGCAACTTCGAGGGCGATGCGCTGGACCTTGATGCGATTGCACCTGAAGGCACCAACAGGGCCGTGCTGGAAGGCCTGTTCCAATGCGACAATGAGCGCTCTACCTGGCTGGGCATTGGATGCAAGGTGTTCTCCGTGGATGTGAACGGCAGCAACATATATGAGTTCCTTAAAAAGGGATTGGGAAACGACTATGAGCCAGTCACTAGCAACGACCACATTTTCCCCGCCAAGTTCGCAAAGGGCGGGAACCGTATCGTTATCCAGACTTATAGGACAAACTGGATGCTGGATTTCTGCTACGGCGTGGAGCAGCGGGCGAAATGGAGGCTTTGCTTCAAGGAGCAGGTGGACTACAAGCCAGCCAAGGCGAAATTGGCACATCCACCACTGTTCAGCCGTCCCGAAAATGGTGGAATAATGGTCACATTCATCACGGAAAGCCCCATGCCGGCAGGCATTGATTACCGCAAACTCGGTGACAAGGAGTGGACCAGGGCTTGGGATCTGGCGGGCAATGTGGTGCTGCGCGAGGCTTCGCGTGTGCATAGGATACAGTTGGAGGAACTTCAGCCTGAAACCGACTATGAATACCGCATTGTCATGCTGGAGCCGCCTGCGGGTCTTGATGGTGCCAGGAGGGCACTTTGGTTCAAACGTAAGTACAAGGAGGTCTATTCTCCTGTGAAGGTCTTTAGGAACGGAGACCGCAAGGGGTTTAGTTTTATCCTTTTTGGGGACACGCAGCTTTCGCTATCCAATGGGTGCAAGACGCTCGCACAGCGTGAGGCGATTCTCAATGGAATGCGTGCCACTCCCCAATACAAGAATGCCGACTTCATCGTGCATGTGGGCGATGTGACCAGCTATAGCCACAATATCGAAAAGGAAATGTTCACGGATTTCTTCGACGGCTTTGCCTCCAAGGGCAAGGAACCTGACCGTGCTTGGGTTTATCTGCGCGGAAACCACGAGACCAATGGCCTGGGCTCCGAGGAATGGTTTGATTTCTTCGCCCCTGAAGGCAAAGGCAACTTCTACTCGTTTATGCGTGGAAATGTACTTTTCATTGTGCTGGATTGTGGCGACTTTCCAGAGGATCCAACAAGTTGCGAGAATGGGCCGCTTATTTTCAGAAAGGAATTGATGCGTAGGCAGGAGAAATGGCTGCAGGCACTTAAGGACACACCAGAATTCCGCAATGCCAGGTTCCGCGTAATCCTTTGCCATACGGAGCCTATGCTGCAACAGGATTCAATATCAAAGGACATTATGCGCATAACGCGCCCGCTTCTTGACGAAGGCAAGATACAACTCTGGCTCGCTGGCCATGTGCATTATTATTGGCGCATGAACAAGGGCAGCAGCAAATTACTTACCATGTTCAACTGTAAGAAAAAGCCTGCAATGCCTAAATCACCTGTGACATTCGTCACCGTTGATGGCCCTAAGTCAAGTTCCAAAAAACCTGATTTGAGTTATCTCCATGTGAAGGCAAATGATAACTGCTTGTCAATTGAGGCATACGACGAAAATGGCGTCCAACTGGATGCATTCAAGGTCAACCAGAATGGGGATGTCTTTGACGAAAAATGCAGCCCCGCGCTAAAGCAAATTCAGTTCTGATCCTTGCAACACAGAGGCGGGGAGGTTTAACGCAGAGGCGGGGAGGTTTAACGCAGAGGCGGGGAGGTTTAACGCAGAGGCGGGGAGGTTTAACGCAGAGGCGCAAAGACGCGGAGACGCAGAGGTTTTTATAGGAATAGTAGGGGGATTAAAGAGACAAGGGCGAAGGAACGAAGGGGAAGAGAAGAAGAATGTCTGAATCGCAAGGATGAAGTGAAGTGGCGAAGGCCTCTAGGGAATACATGAGACAGAAGCTTTATAGTCCCATAAGTCCCAGAAGTCCCAGAAGTCCCAGAAAATCTACCTTCTATGGTAAAAATTGTTTAGGAAACTTGAAAAAGTTCATAGACTTTCCTATAAAAAACTACAACATATTTGAATCTTCAAAAATGAGCTGGATTTTTTCGTCGCGTGCGCTACCTTGTGGGTGGTGGGTGGGGGACGGTAAACCGTCCCCCACCCCATACGTGCACGCATAGAGAATTACGTGCACGCGCGAGAGGCAGAGGCAATGGATAGATGGGATAGGCGGCGAGGCGGATGCGTGAATTACGTGCACGCGAGAAAGGCGATGGGAAGCTGACTGTGGGTGTGTGGGTAGAAGAACTTGAAAAAAGGTGGCAGTGATGAGCATGATGTCTGAACTTAGATTTGAGAAGATGCGCATTCGGGGGCGTATGGTAGGGAAGTCTTCACGGTTCCCTGCCATGCGAGAGCTGATAAAGTCGGAAATATCTGCTGAATTGGCGGAGGATGATGGCCTTTTCATCGGGTATGGGATGTTTAAGGATGGGCTTCCTTATACCATGCAGGATAGTTACGACACGCCTGAGGAGATGCTTGAATTCAATGCCGCCGTGCTGGAGAACCAATACCTGAAGGCGGTATTTCTGCCCGAACTGGGCGGGAGGCTGTGGTCCCTGTTTGACAAGGAGAACAATCGCGACCTGATACTGGAGAACACAGCCTTCATACCCTGTAATCTTGCCATTCGCAATGCCTGGTTCGCTGGCGGCGTGGAGTTCAACTGCGGGCGTCGCGGGCACGATGAGCAGACCTGCTCTCCACGCTTTGCGGCGATTGTGCAGCACAATGAATATCCTGTGCTGAGAATATACGAATACCAGCGGGATAGAGGTACGCCATTCCAGTATGACTGCTTTCTGCCTCCAGATTCACACATGTTGTTCATTCGCGGCAGGATATGGAACCCAAACAAGTATGTGGTCCCGATGTACTGGTGGAGCAATATCGCGCTGCCTGAAATGAAGGGCAGCAGGGTGGTTGTTCCCGCGATGTCTGCCTTTGCCAACTGGTATCACAATGGTTCCCACGCGCTGGCTAAGGTTGAATTGCCATTTGGCGAGGGCTTCGATGGCACATATCCAACTAATTTCCAGTATGTGAAAGACCACTTCTATGACATACCCGAAACGCAGCGTCCGTATCAATGTGTGTTCTATCCTGACGGCCATGGCTTCTGCCACGTATCCACCAAGCGCCTCAGAGGCAGGAAGTTGTTCGTGTGGGGACAGTCACAAGGTGGACGGCATTGGAACAGAAAACTGCTGGGGCCAGGATTGGACAGTTACATCGAAGTGCAGGCGGGTTTGGCACGCTCCCAGCAGGAATGCCTTCCCATGCCGCCTAGGACCGCCTGGGAGTGGCTTGAAGGATATGGCTCCTTGACAATGCAGCCTGAAAAGGTGTTCGGCGATTGGCAAGTGGCAATAGACAGCACATCCGCCGCCATCGACAAGATGATGCCAGAGGCAAAATTGGACGAACTTTTGCGCCAAAGCCACGATGAAATCGCACTTAAGAAGGGTGAGATTATCATACAAGGCTCTGGCTGGGGTGCACTGGAAGAACAGCGAATTGGCGGAAAACTATGTCCACAACTGGACTTTGGCAATCTGGGCGAAGAGCAGAAGCCCTGGCTTGAATTGCTGCGGAACAAGGCATTGCCTGATACCAGGCCAATATCGTATCAGGTATCGGACGAGTGGTTTGCACTGCTCAAAGATGCAAAACCAGGCAGCCTAGTGCACTACCACTTGGCGCTGAACTATTTTAGACGCGATGACTTGGAGCGTGCGGAACGAGAATTGGAAATGGCAGGACCCATTGCGGGCCACCCGCATCTGCTGCACGCAATGGCGAATGTGCGCAGCAGGCAGAACCGCTTCCAGGAGGCGGCAGACCTGATTTTCCAGGCTGGAATGTGCTTATTGGACGATGCCTCATTTATCAAGGAAGCAC
>JAFSTJ010000440.1 GCA_017450525.1 Victivallales bacterium
GGTTCGCGCCTTTGGCGCTCACCCCGGGCTATACTATGTCTCGCCCCCTCGCGGGGGCGATTAAGCCGCTCCGCGGCTTTTTACTGCTCCATTACGGCGTAGGTGAATATCAACCAGTGAGGCATTACCTCATTACTGGCAAAAACACAATAAAAGTAGCCAAAGCAACTGGAAACATGAAGCAGACGGATTATAGTATTGACAAATATTGCAACTTGCAGTTCGGAACTGGCGGTTGCAAACAATGGAGTTTACAATGCAATTCTTTGATAGGCAAGAGGAAATAGAGTATTTAAGGCAAGAAAGAGAGCTTGCCAAGAAGAGTGCGCGGATGACAGTCGTGACCGGGCGTCGCCGTGTGGGCAAGACGCAGCTCCTTCAAAAAGCCTTTGGGGATGTGCCATATATCTACCTGCTTGTGACGCGGCGGGCGGAGACCGACCAGTGCGCGGATTTCGTAGAGAGGGTCAAGTCAGTTCTGCCGATATCGCTTTATGGCAAAGGCGTTCGTTTTGGGGCGCTTTTCAAGGCGTTGATGGAAGAGTCATGCAGGCGTTCCTTTACTCTTGTCATTGATGAGCTTCAGGAGTTCTGGAAGATTGACGAGGGGATATTCGGGGAGATTCAGGAACATTGGGACAGATACCATGCGGAGTCAAAAATCAACTTTGTGACATGCGGCAGCGTCAACACCCTGATGAACAAGATATTCTTCAATGAGGGGCAGCCTCTTTATGGGCGCAGCACGTCAAGAATGCAAATAGAGCCATTCAGACTGCCTGTCTTGAAGGAGATTCTTTCGACATACAATCCCGCCTGGAACTCGGATGATCTGCTGGCGCTTTGGACTTTTACAGGTGGAGTTGCGCGTTATGTCGAAGAACTGATGGACCGAGGTTACGTCACACGGGAGGCCATGATGAATGGCATCTTGGATGAGCACTCGTTTTTTCTTGATGAGGGGAAATCTGTTCTAGTTCAGGAGTTTGGCAAGGAATACGGCATCTACTTCTCCATCCTATCTGCGATAGCGCGCGGTGTCACCACGCGAAATGAAATTGAGCAGCTTGTAGGCACCTCCATCGGCGGTTACCTGACGCGGCTAGAGGCGGACTATGGGCTCATTTCACGTCGCCAGCCGCTTTATGAAAAAGGAGCAAACAAATCAAGCCGCTACCGCATCACGGACAACTTCTTCGCATTCTGGTTCCGTTTCATCTTTAGAAATGCAGACTTGATTGAACTGCGGCGATTTGACGTATTGAAGGAGGTGCTGCACCGCGACTACGAGACATTCTCGGGGTTCTCTCTTGAAGGCTATTTCAAGGAGAAGTTCATTGAGGAGAGGCAATATACGCGCATAGGGAGCTGGTGGGACAGGCGTGGAGAGAATGAAATCGACCTGGTATGCGAAGACGAACCCTCTGGAAGACTTGATTTTTATGAGGTTAAACGGGAGAAATCACGGATTAATCTCAATGTGCTTAAAACGAAGGCGGAAGCCTTCCTGGCAAAGAATCCACAGTTGAAGGGACACAGAACGACCTTCAATGGCTTGACAATGCAAGATATGTGAAATTACCGTAACTATTCCGAAGAATAAGCCGCATAGCGGCGGCAAGAACATA
>JAFSTJ010000441.1 GCA_017450525.1 Victivallales bacterium
CCCTGGCGTATGGAAACCTTATTGGCTCTCGACATCAGCAGTAAGCAGGAGATCATCCCCAATCTTTTGCACTTTGACATTGGCCAATTTTAGTGCCTCTGACATCAGTGCTGGGTTTTCACCTGCAACCACGACTTTGCTGTCCCTGCCGCAAAGCAGTTTTGGCGCAATGAAAAATGCAACTTTGTTTACTATTCCTGCCTGAAGCGCGGCTGCCGCAAGTTCGCCGCCGCCTTCCAGGAGAAGCGCTGTCACATTCTCTGCACCAAGTTTGTCCAAAAAGGCCAGCCATTGCGCCTGGCCGATGGGCTTTACAATCTCAGGCGCAGGTCCGCCATCATTCAGCATGGCACATTCCTCTGGCAAGGGCTTTGACGTCCATATCAAGCGACGTGGCTGCCGCCTCCAGTTTGCTGGACTACGTACTAGCAGCGAGGGATTGTCTAGTCTGGCGGTATTGCCACCAACCATGACAGCATCCGCCCAGCGACGCATTTTCTGCACCATCTGCCTGGATGCGGCGCAACTCACCCATTTTGCATCGCCATTCTGCGTGGCAATCTTGCCATCAAGTGTCATTGCCATTTTCAAAAGGACAAACGGGCGTTTCTTTGTAATCCACCAGAAGAAACTCTCATTAAGTGCGCGGCATTTGTCCTCCAACACATTGCAATCCACCTGGATGCCATATTTCCGCAATATGGAAACCGCCGCGCCCGCATGTTTTGGATTCGTGTCCAATGTGCCAATGACAACTCTCTTTATGCCAGATGCGATTATTTTTTCGCTGCAAGGCGGGGTTCTTCCGTAGGTAGTGCAAGGCTCCAAAGTCACGTACAAAGTAGAACCCTGCACCTCGCCTGGATGTTTCTTCTCCGAATCGGCAATTGCCATAGGCTCTGCATGTGGCTGCCCTGCCTGGTGGTGGTAGCCCCTGCCAATAACGACGTCATTCTTCACTACTACCGCACCCACCATGGGATTTGGCGAAGTCATGCCGAATGCGCGCCTTGCCAGGGACAATGCAAGCCCCATGTATTTTTCGTCTTCAGTCATTCTGTATAGCCGAAATGATTATGCGGCAGTGCTTCAGCAGCTTTTCCCTGTTGGCGTCATCGTAGAACATGATACGCAGGCACACGGCCTGTATCAGGCCCATAAGCATATCTTCCACCTCGGAAGG
Organism: Victivallales bacterium; assembly: GCA_017450525.1. GTDB lineage: Bacteria > Verrucomicrobiota > Lentisphaeria > Oligosphaerales > Oligosphaeraceae > RGIG3456. Next base: position 1,184 of record JAFSTJ010000441.1, read on the forward strand.
CTTGATTTCCTTGCTGAACTCGCCGCTTTCAATGCCTTCTATGACCAAATGCTGTATGAAACGCTGGAAACCGATTATGTGCCGCTTGATTTTCTTCTCTACGGACTGACCCTGGCGCTTCTGGGCAATAAGATATTCCACAATTGCATGCATCAGCGCGGGATTTGAGAGGCATAGATCCACCGCCTCGCTAAGCAGCATCTCCAATTTCTCCGAACTCTTCAATGCAGGATTAGCCTGGATTTTCTCGTGCAATTCCTGGTTTATGTTCTGCACCAGCTGGTACAGAGCATTGTCGAATACATCCCGCTTGTTCTTGAAATACTTGTACAATGCGGTGCGTGTCAAGCCACATGATTCAGCAAGTTGCTGGTACGTGACCTGTGGATAACCCATTCTGGCAAAAAGACCAAGGGATTTATTAAGTATCTCCCTTCTCCTTTCATCATGGTCAACAACTTTTGCCATTGTTACAACTCCTTTTTCTTTATCCACAGATTAACACAGATTAACGCAGATTGCGCTTTTGAGACATTCATTTCAATAAAGTGCAAGAAAAAGCAGAATCTATGTCCATTCAGGACATTTTATTGAAATGAAAATAATCTGTGTTAATCTGTGTTAATCTGTGGATAAATTAACACAGGATTGCCGCTATTGAGCAGGCTATCCTGTATAGATTGTCCTCTGCGTTGTCCAGTGCCTCCTGAAGCGAGACTGGTTTGGCAAGTGTGCCGAACACAGCCTTGAAGCGCTTGCGCAATGCATCATGCTCATCATTTACCGCACCAGAGCAGAGTATTGCCTGCACGCCTGCTTCAGCGGCGATTTCAGCCACAACTGCTGGCAGTTTTCCGTACAAGGTCTGCTCATCGGAGCAGCCTTCGCCAGTAATGAGCAAAGATGCACCATTGAGATGCTCCCTCAAATGAACAAGGCCTGCAATCAGTCTCGCACCAGAATGAATCTTGCCGCCAAGCACACCACGCAGCGCAAAACCAAGGCCGCCAGCCGCACCATCACCAGGCACATCGCATGCAGAGGCCACGCCTGATGAAATCATCACATCCGCATAATTGCGCATATACTGTTCCAATGTCTCCACCATTTCAGGGGTGGCGCCCTTCTGAGGTGCGAATACATGGCATGTGCCAAGTTCGCCTAGAAGTGGATTCACCACATCGCATGCAATGTTCAGTTCAAAGTCAGGCAATTTTGCGGGAATAACTTTTTTGATTTTGGCAAGGCCAGCACCGCCAGGTGCAATGTCATTGCCATTCTCGTCAAGCAGCCTGTATCCAAGGGCTTGCAGCATGCTTGCGCCGCCATCCACGGTAGCGGAACCGCCTATGCCTATTGTAATGCGCTTCGCGCCTTTATCCAAGGCGGCGCTGATTAGCTGCCCTACTCCATACGTGGTGGCTATAAGTGGATTTCTTTCCTGGGGCGTTATGCGTTCAATGCCATTTGCTTCTGCCGCCTCGATGAAAGCAGAGCCATCCTGAAGCAGCGCCCAGTGTGCGGAAACAGTCCTGCCCAGTGGATCTGCCACCTTTTCCTCAATGGACTTTGCGCCAGTGGCTGCAAGCACGGCCTCCAGTGAACCTTCACCGCCATCAGCCATGGGCAAACAAACCAACTCCACTTCAGGGCAAACCTTTTGAAAGGCACGGCGCCATATATTGCAAACCTGCGTCGCCCTCAAAGTGCCCTTGAATGAATCTGGGGCTATGACTATTTTTTTCACACTCATTCCTGGCATTCCGCAAGCAAGACACAAGGTATCTGGGTAGTCGGCCAGCGTGGGAAGGCTACAGTTAAAAGTACTTCATCAGGTATTTTGAAAAGGTTTGCTGGCACGCATACGGTGCTTACGCCAGCGGCAAACAACTTTAGGAACACACCGTCCAACCTTCTGCTCTCATATATGTCCGACACCAGGCATCTGCATCCGCTGTTGATAATCCAGTCCACGGCATCCATGTCCAGGTAAACCGAGCGACCTGGTATATCAAAGGGATTTTTATTTCCAATTGCGTTGATTATGATGAAGTCCTTCATCTGCCTGCCATTGGCGGCCTTTTCCAAATCACTGGCATGCACTGGACCCTCGCCGCAATCCAGATGCAGCACTGAGGCAGGATGCCTGTAGAAGAAACCTGCATTTACATTGTCTCCTCTGGCACCATCGTCTGTCTCAAGAATGTGTCCTGGCAAATCAATGTAACTGCCAGCCATGGAATCCTCTTCCACATTCCAGACCATGCCAGTGTATTTTGTATTTCCGTCTGCGGAAGAAATAGGCACTCTGCGTTCCGTAAAGGTGACCCTCTTAAAGCCAGGGTCGCCTACTGCCTCGCTTGTAAGATTAACTATCTTCATTTCTATGCCTTTTTAGAATTCAGCGTAAGTAACATTGCCAGGAATATGATGATTGTTCCTGAAATAGTCCAGATATTCATCTTGTTTCCAAGATAGAGCCATGCGAAAATGCAGGCAAGACCAGGCTTCATGAAGAATGCCATGGAGGCCTTGAATGCACTCACACCGCTCAGGCCATAGTAGTAGAAAAGATAGCCAAGCATAGTGCCTACCACAACCATGTAGCACATGGATGGTAATGCCTGGAATATCGCGTCTAATTGCAGACCGCCATTGACGATGAATGCGGATGGCAATGTAATCAACGAACCGAAAAGCGAACTCATTCCCATAAAGAAAACTGGACCATATTTGTGGACTACGCGCTTTGTAATGCAGACGCTGGTGGCGAACAGCATTGCCGCGCCGCACATTGTCAATATTGCCCAGAGTGTACTTAAAGTCGGTTTGCCCTTCTCGAATATGAAGCATGAAATGCCAATCAATCCTATTATGACCGCCAATATCTTTCTTGAGGTAAGTTCTTCCTTATTTATAAACTTTGCCAGTACGCATGTGAACAAGGCATTTGCGCTGAATACCACTGCTGAAGACGAGGCATTTTCAAACATATCAATGCCAAGATGGAACAAATACAATGCGGCAAATATGCCAAGAAAGCCATTCAACAGAAATACGCCAATGTCCTTGGCAGTAAGCAATTTCAGCAGGCTGGCATCATTGCCATTCTGCTGTCTGTATCTTTTGATATATCCAAGCAAGCCAATCAATGAAAGCAATATGCCTGTCACAAAGAAACGGGCAAATACCATGGGCAGCGGCGACACCGTCGCATGCGAGGCAATGACTTTGCCTGCAATCTCAACCGTGCTGAATAAGGCAATACCTATAAACAGCGACAATCCGCAAAAAAAAGATTTGTTCATCGAATGGCTCCATTTTTATCCACAGATTTACGCAGATTTTCACAGATTAAAAAATCTGCGTAAATCTGTGGATCTATTTATTTTTCGCGACACAATGTGCCGCCTCTTACTCTGTATACGCAATCTGGAGAAGCAATTTCAGAAGGTATGCCAGTGCAGGCGAATACAGTCTGCCCTGAATTGCATACGCTCTTGAAAAAGCGCACCCTCCTGTCCATGTCAAGTTCACCAACCACATCGTCCACCAGAAGGGTCACATTTTCTGCGCCCACCTTTTCGCGGACTAGATTGAAGCAAGCCAGTTTCAAAGCCAGTGAGCCTATCCTGCATTCTCCCTGGGAAGCGAACCTCTGCATCAAAATGCCATCCAGCAGACAGCTGAAGTCAGAGCGATGCGGACCAAGTTCTGTGGTTCCTACTTCAAGATCCCTGGCAAACGCCTTTTCAAGATTCTCAAGGTAGATGGCCTCTATCTGCTCCTTTGAGATATGCTGTTCCTGAAGAAGCGGCCCTATCTTGGAAAGATACCGTATCTCCAATTTCCTGCTGTCTCCAACAAGTTCATCGGACAACTGCTCCAAGTATGCATTGAGCATCTCAGAAAAGTCCCTTCGCATGACCTCAATCTCAGAAGCCTCTCTGGCAAGCACCTTGTCATACGCGGTGATTGTATCCCTGGTGTATTTCGCCTTTTCCTTCAGCATGACATTTCTGCTGTGCAATGCCTCCTGGAACTTCTGCAAATGGCGCATATAGTCCGCAGATACCTGGCTGATTGAAATATCCAGAAATCTGCGCCGCAGCAAAGGCGCCCCTTGTATCAAGGACAAATCCTGGGGTATGAACGCCATGCAGATGAACCTGTTTATGAAGTCGCTGGCGCGATATACTGGAACGCCATTTACCAAAAGATGACGCTCTGTTCCATAACTTACCGACAACTTGACCGAAGGCATGCCTGGCTGCTCTGCCTCGCAATGCAATGCAAAGCCCTGGCTCTTGAATTGCTTCATCTCATTGACATTGTTTGTCCTGAATGAACGCAACAGCGAAAGATAATAAATCGCCTCCAGTAGATTTGTCTTGCCCTGCCCATTGCTACCGACTATGCAGTTGAAGCCAGGACACAGTTCCAAACGACATTCATCATAGTTCCTGAAATGTACTAAATGAATGGCGGACAGCATTTTAGTTGAGTGAACTGTGAACTGTGGACTGTGGACTGTGTGTATTTAAAATCTGCTTTCAAACAGACCACTGTCCACTGTCCACTAATCACTTAGTTGCTTCTCATTGGCATGAGCATGTACAGGAAGCCTTCTTCGCCTGTGATTTTCAATGGGGCGAATTGCTTGCCAAACTCAAGGGAGACATTGTCGGATTCCATGATCTTCAATGGCTCAAGGATATAGGCGTGGTTGAATGAAACCGTAATCTCCTCGCCTTCGTATGCCACTTCAATGCTTTCCTTGGATTCTCCAGCCTCAGCATTGCTGGCGGAAATTACCATGGAATTCTCCTTGAATGTCATGCGGATTGGATTTGATGTACCCTGGATGATAAGGGAGACACGTGCAATCACGTCAATCAACTGTGTGCGTGGAACGGACACTGTATTGCCGCAATTTTCTGGAATGACCTGCCTGAAGTTGGGATAAATGCCCTCCACCAACCTGGTCATAAGGGTAGTTGCCTCTGTCTCAAATACGGCGTATGATCCATTCACGCGCACGTTCACCTTGTCTGAACTGTCATCCATGCATTTTGCCAAATCGGTTGAGACCTTTGCAGCCAGAATGTAGTCGCCTTCATTGGAAACCTCTTCTTGCTGCTGGTTTTCTTGAAGAGCCAGCCTGCGCCCATCTGTAGCCGCCAATGTGGTCAGTCCCTTGCGGATGCTAAGTACCACGCCATTGAGCTGCTTGCGTGATTCGTCCGTGCTGCGGGCGTATGTGACTTTTGCCAGGCCCCTCATCAATTCACGTGTGGGCATGCTGAATTCCCAGTCGGAAACTTGCTCGCTGACTTCAGGATAGTCTGAAGCAGGCAAGCCATGTATCTTGTAGAACGAGTTGCGGCATGTAAGCTTCGCCTCATCGTCCTGGTCTGTCTCCAGCGTAATGTCCCCCTGCGGGAAGGCGCCGACAATCTGCATGAGTATCTTGGATGGCAGTGTTGTATCGCCTTCTTCCTCGATGAGTGCGCCTGTGGATGTGATTATGGTCATGTCATTATCCATGGCCGTAATCTTAAGTTTGTCCCCATGCGCACTTAACAATACATTATTAAGTATAGGCGTAGTTGGCCTTGGATTGATCACACAATTCGTACGTTTCAATACATCAAGAAACTTTTCCTTTGGAATGATGATCCGCATTTCTCTCTCCCGTGTTTATAGGACTAATGTTTTTAGAGTTAAAATCACTATTACTATAGCTGTTGATAATTATTGAAATAATCATCTAACTGCCCTATTTTCTCCATGTTAAGCACTGTTGAAAAGTTATTGGCAACGCTGTTGACAATATTGTTGATAACCTTATCA